>JBKJWJ010000344.1:0-5778 GCA_046716905.1 Gaiellaceae bacterium | reverse complement strand
CCGGTGAACCGAGCTGACCAGTTTTATGGACGAGGCTCGGCGCGAGCCCGCCGGCCTCGCGGCTGCTTCGGTTCGGTCCCGTAGAGCCTTCGCGATCGAGAACGCTTCCGAGGAGCCCGGCCGCCAGAGCGATCCCCGTGCAGCCCGTTTCGGCCGGTGACGTCGTCGCCGTTGGCGGGAAGCGCGAGCTGGGCACAATCGTTCGGGCCGACAAGGCGAGTCCCGCCTGACCTCGTGGGACACTCCGTCGACGGCGAAACAGGTCAGGCGTTGGAGTCCGCCGGCGCCAAAACCGCTTCGAGCCGCTCGAGGCTCGCGGCCGGCCACAAGGCTTTGTTGTCGTAGTACACCTCGAACGCCGGCACCGAGTCCAGGAGCGTGACCCAGCTCAGCTTGGACTTCGTGAAGATATGGACGTCGGGCGTGACCTCCGAGGGCTGATCGAGCGTTCCGCCTCGAACGAACAGCACCTCGGGGCGACCGTAGTCGCTGTAGACCGCCACCTGGCAGGTTGGGCAGCGGTAGATCCGCTGTTTGCTGCCGTTGTCGCGAGGCACGTCGACCGGCTGTGGGGCAGCTGCGAGCAGCTCCACGCGGTTGGCCTCGATCAGTAGGTTGATGACGAAGGCGCTGCCGGTCTGCCGCTGACAGTTCAGGCAATGGCAGCAATGCGTGAAGAGCGGCTCGGACGCGAGCCGGTAGCGAACCGCTCCGCAGGCGCACCCGCCTTCGCGCGCGACATTCATGGCCTCAGCAATCATGCAGAACGATGACCCAGTAGCAATCGCGACTCGATCCTCGGCGGCTACGGCAGCGACCGAGCGCGGGTCGACCGTCGGCTCGACACCGGGTTCGGCGTCGAGCGGGTCGTCGCGCGGTAGAACACGGGCGAGATGTCATCGGGATCGGCACGGACGCGTTCGCCGAGCCGCGCCCGCGCCGCCGGCTCATACGCACGCTCGGACGGGCGAGCGTTCTCGAAGGGTCGCCGCGAGATTCAGACTGTTGGCGGAATCTTGGGCGGGCGCCTTCGTCGAAGAGGATAGGGCCTCGCAGGCTTGCGCCATGAGCAGCTTTAGGTGAGCCCCAGTAGGGGCACACTACGCGCCCGAGAGCGACGGCTCAGCACCTCCGGCAGCCGCGCGAAGCAGGTCGCGTGGCGCGACTTGGGACGCCACACTCTCTGGTCGCCGCGGCTCGCCCGTCGCGGCTATCGATGAGGCGCTGACGCCTGAAGCTCGGCGAGGCGAGCGCGGGCGCGCTCGGCGACGACGACGTCTTCTTTGGCCTCGGCAAGGCGCACAGCCTCTTCGAGCGTCGAGCGAGCCTCACCCGTCCGCTCCGCAAGGCTGAGCACGTCGGCGAGATCAATCCGGAGCCAGGCCCTCGTGTCAAGGTCGTCTGTCCTGTCGGCGATTGCCACCGCCTCGCGCGCGAGCGACTCGGCCTGCTCGAGGCCTTCCCTGTGCGCCAACACCCGCGCGCGGGCCGCGCGCGTGAATGACTGCGACTCCCAGTCGTCCGAGGCGGCCAAATTCTCGGCGAGCGCCAGGTAGCGCTCCGCCTCCTCGAAGCGGCCCTGCGCGCAGAGCGTGCGGGCCAGCCTTGCAGCCACGGTCGAGGCTATGCCGTCCTCTCGCATCTCCTGCCAGAGTGCGAGCGAGTGTTGCAGGCAGCGCTCGGCTTCGGCGGGTGTGAACGTCGCCTCCAAGGCGAGGAAGATGTTCTCAGTCGCTGCGATACGAGGCTTGAGCCCAAGATCCTCAGCGTCGGCGAATGAGCGCTCGTGTAGGCTCCGGGCCTCGTCGGCATGACCAAGCATCGCGTGGAGGCCGCTCATGAAGTGGCGCATGCTGGAACGAACATCGAGGTCGGCTGTGTCGGCGAGAATCTCCTCGCAGCGGCGAAGGTTTTCCGAGGCGGGCGTGGGTCCGGCGCAAAGCGAAAGGCCAACCCAGAAAAGGCCCGCACGCTCCAGGTACCACTCGCCCGTGCGCCGTGCCAGCGCGGCCGCCCGCTCGGCCGCCTGCGCGGCCGCTGCGGCATTACCCGACCAGGCGAGGAAGGCGGCTGCCGAACGCCACGCCCGCGCCAGCCCCCGCTCGTGGCCCAGCTCTCGAAGCTCTGCGGCCGCTTGCTCCGCCTCGTTCAGATACTCCTCGTTCGAGCGGACGCCGGGTGCGAGCCTCGCCTCGAGCCAGCTCCGCTGCAGGGTCGCTTCACAGGCGAGGCCGCGATCAGCGGCTGCCTCGGCGGCCGTCAGCGCATCCGCGGACACGGCGTAGGCCTCTCTCGGGTCGCCGCTGACATCGAGGGAGTCCCCGAGCGCCACGAGGAGGTCGCCACGGTCGGGCGCGTCCTCGGGGAGCAGGTCGAGCCCGCGGGAAAGGAGGTTTGCGGCTCCCGCCGTGTCTCCGTGGCGGAGGGCGTTGAGTCCTGCGCTAGTGAGCTTCGCCGCCGCGCGGGACGCGAGTTCCCGCTCGCGGTCACCGACCGGCCCGAGCTCGGTCAGGTAGCGGTAGGCCTGCTCGAGGTGGTAGCCAGCGGTCTCTCCGTACGGGCTTTCGCTTTGCTCGAGCCAGCCCGCGAAGCGCTCGTGCAGCTCTGCCCGACGCCCCTTGGGGATGGCCGCGTAGCTTGCGTCGCGGACGAGGAGGTGCGCGAAGCGGAAGGCATCCTCTCCCGGTAAGCTCGAGCGCTCCGGGCGGACGAGCCCCTTGCGCACGAGCCGCTGGAGGACGGCGCTGACCTCCGTATCCGGTGATGAGAGCTCGAGGAGAGCGCCGCGCCAGACCTCCTTGTCGACGACGGCCGCGCACTCGAGGAGGGCGCGCTCGTCCGCCGCGAGGCGGTCGAGACGGGCGGCGAGAAGCAACTGGATGGTGGGCGGGACGTCCGCCCCGCGCCCATCCTCCTCGAGGGCGAGCGCGACCATCTGCTCGGCGAAGAGGGGGTTGCCCTGCGCCGCCTCGGCGATCCGCGTGCGCTCGGCCTCCTCGAGATCCTCGGTCAGGGCCAACATGAGCGCATCGACCTCCTCGTCGTGAAGCGGCTCGACCTCGAGGCGCTCGCCCGGCCAACCGGGACGATCGTCGAGGAGCTCGGGACGGGCGAGGCAGAGGAGCAGGATGGGAGCGTCGCGCGTCCACTCGACCACGTGCTCGAGGAGATCGAGCAACGTCGGCTCCGCCCAGTGGATGTCGTCGAGGACGATCACGAGCGGCTGTTCGGCGGCGAGGGCTTCGAAGAGCTTGCGGTAGGCCCAGAAGGTCTCCTCGCTCGAGCGGGCCTGCTCGGGGTCGGGGACGCCTGCCGGCCGCTCCGGAAGGCTGCGGAGGATCTCCTGCAGCGCCCAGAAGGTAATGCCCTCGCCGTAGGAGAGGCAGCGCCCCTGGAGCACCGCTGCCCGCCCGCTCAACCCGGCGGCGAGCTCGGAGGCCAAGCGGGTCTTCCCGATCCCGGCCGGGCCGAGGATTGTGACGAGGAGGGCGAGGCGCTCGCCGGCGACGCGCTCGAACAGCTGTCGGAACCGGGCGAGCTCCTCGGTACGTCCAACGAACGGCGAGTCGAAGCGGCGGACGACGCCGGGCGCGCCTTCGAGGAGGCCGGCGAGCCGGTAGGCGACGACCGGCTCCGCCTTCCCCTTCAGGGAGAGCGGCTCGACCGCCTCGACCCGCACGGCGTCCCGGACGAGGCGGTACGTCGACTCTCCGAGGAGGATCTCCCCTGGGTGCGCGGCCTGCTCGAGGCGGGCAGCGACGTTGACCGCATCGCCCGTGGCGTAAAAATCGCCGCTCGACGGATCGCCCGCCACGACCTCGCCCGTATTCACGCCGGTGCGAAGGCCGAGCGCGAAGCCGCGCTCGCGCTCGAGCTCCTCGTTCAGCGCCGCCAGGCGCTCTTGCATCTCCCAGACGGCCCGCACCGCCCGGAGGGCGTCGTCCTCGTGGACGACGGGGATGCCGAAGACGGCCATGACCGCGTCCCCGATGAACTTCTCCACCGTGCCTCCGTGGCGCTCGATCGCCGCGCGCGCGTCGGCGAAGTTGCGCTCCATGATGCCGCGCAGCGTCTCAGGATCGAGCGCCTCGCCGAGGCCCGTGGAGCCGGCCACATCGGCAAACACGACGGTGACGGTCTTCCGCGCCTCCGCCATGGGCCGAGTGTACGACGTCTCCCTCGCTGCCCACAGCCTCGAGGAGGAGGCGCAAGCGCGGTCGACGAACCAACCAGGGCCCTCTTCTGATCCACTTGAAGTGTGAGACCCGCGGACAATGTCGGATCGCAGAGCCATGCCGTCCCAAGAGCCACGCATGGAGCGGATCGTGGCTGGCAGGCGATAGGCTCGGCGCCATCAGACCTAAGCTTCTGAGCCGTTGTCCTAGTGGAGAATGGGCTGCAGGGAGCCCCGCCCGCGCCGCCGGCTCACGCACGCTCGGATGGGCCAGCGTTGCTCCTATGTCAATAGCGGCTCGTTCTTGAGCGTCGTGTAGACAGTGCGGGCGAGTTGTCGCTTGAGGCAGCGGAGCGCCTCGCGGCGGCTCTTGCCTTCGGCTTGTTTGCGCTCGAGGTAGGCGCGGGGAGGGGGGTGGACGCGTGCCTGGGTGATCGCTATGCGGTGGAGGGCGCAGTTGAGTTGCGGTTGTCGCTGCGGTCGAGCCGGTGACGTCGGTGCTTGCCGGAGCTCGCTTCGAGCGGTGCGACGCCGGCGTGGCGAGCAAGCTGCGCGTCGGATTCGAAGCGCTCGATCGGTCCGATCTCCCCGAGCAGCTTGCTGGCGCTGATGGCGCCACAGCCGGGTAGCGCCAAGAGCGCCGGCGCGGTCTGCGCGGCTGCTATCTGCAGCTCGCGATCGAGGTCGAGGATCGTGCGCGTGAGGTTGCGGCAGCGGCCGACGAGCTCCCGCGCGATCCGTACCTGCGCTGTCTGCTCAAGGCGTGCGAGGCGGCGCCCGAGACGTTCGAGCCAGACGCCACGGTCGAGCGCACCGAGCGGGACAGCCCATTCCGGGTCGAGCTCGTGCAGATGCCAGCGCAGCCGCTGCTGAGCCCGCCGCCGCTCGTCGATCAGGTCGTCGCGGTGATCAACCAGCAGCTTGAGCTCGCGCAACCGCTGCTCACCCGGCCGCGGATGGTCGAGACGCGGCTCGCGCAGCGCCGCCCTGGCGACGGCGAGCGCGTCAATCGGGTCAGACTTGCCGCGCGTGCGGCCGGCGCGCCGTTGCGGCGCCATCAGCTTCGGCGGCACCCGCACCAGCCTCTCGCCCGCCGCTACGAGCGTCCGCTCGAGCGCACGGGTCAGCTGTCGGCAGTCCTCGAGAGCCCACAACCGCTCAGGTGCGAGCGACGCCGACCAGCCGAGCAACTCTGGAGCAGCAGCGACCGTCACCTCCGCCAGCGCGCGCCCTGCCTCGTCGACGGCGACCGCCGTCAGCGACTGCTTGTGTACGTCCACTCCGATTACGATCATTCAGATCGCCTCCTCCAACGCTGGGCGACCGGCGAGCGGACAGACCTCAATCGAGGCGACAGCCACGCTCCTATCAGGTCACGCTCGGCGGTCTCGGGAAGGCGGCGGCGACACAACGCTGGCAAGTCAACCTACGGGGCGACATGCGGGAATAGAGTCAGCCGCCGCCGACCCGAGTCTGCGTCGTCGATCAGACGCCACCACCACTGGAGCGTGACATTGAGTTCGGGAATGTCCCTTGAGCGAAGGGGCTTGGACGTGGTTGCTCCGAGCCTTCGGTGTCGGGGACAATCCCATCATGTCGTCGAA
>JBKJWJ010000343.1:0-3821 GCA_046716905.1 Gaiellaceae bacterium | reverse complement strand
CGGCCGCCGGGCCGCGTCACCCGAACGACCTCCTTGGCCACGTCGAACGGCCTCGGAGCGAACATCGCGCCGAAAATGCTGACGACGAGGTCGAAGCTGTCATCCTCGAGCTCGCTCAGATCGGACGCGTCGCCTTCTTGGAACCTGCAGTTAGCGAGGCCGAGGCTCTGTGCTCGTGCGTTGCCCGCCTCAACGAGGTTGCTGGCGATGTCGACACCCAGCACGTTCGCCCCGAGCCTCGCCGCCGGAAGCGCCGTGGTCCCATCGCCGCATCCGAGGTCCAGGACATCGAGCCCGTCGGTGATTCCCAGCGCCATCACGAGCGCCTCGCCGCTCTCCCGCATGCTCTCCGCAATGCGAGTGAAGTCGCCCTTCTCCCAGAGTGCCTTGTTCGGATTCATGATCCATGGCCCTTTCGTCGGTGGAAGTGAAGGACTACACGAATGCCGTCTGAAGAGACGCGAACGCCAGTACACAGCTTCGCAGAAGGAGTACGAGAGCGTCCGCTGCCCGTCAAGGGTGCCCGCCCGACTGGCGACTCTCGCCTCCGAGTCATGTCGTCGTAGTCCCGTCAGACGCTCCGGGAACTTCCCGCACACGGACCCAGCGAGGCGTGCCTGCCACGGCGGCTCGGCTCTTGATTTCGGCGCAACCACGCGGAGGCCCGCACGCCGACGCGCATGACGACGACGTCAGAGTCCCCGACCGCCGGCCGCGCTGATCAGGCCGGCTTGTACGCCTTGGTAGTCGAGCCATTGGCGCCGAACTTGAGCGCCTTCTGACGCGTGTCCTCGAATGTCGAGCGCATGTAGGTCGCGATGAGATTGCCGTGCTCGATCCTGACGAAGCCATGCCGTTCGAGAACCTCTACGTACTCTCCATCCAGGAGAGCGCCCGCGATTCAGCCAGTCCAGAGGTCGATGTTCCTCTTCCCCTCTTCGGACACGGGACGCTGGATGGTCACGTCGGCGACCTGGATGCGTCCGCCGGGGACGAGCACCCGGAAGATCTCCGAGAAGACTGCGTCCTTGTCGGGGATGAGGTCGATCACGCCATTGGAGATGACGACGTCAAATGAGTGGTCGTCAAACGGGAGCCGCTCGGCGTCCGCTTCGATGAACGTTACGTTTTCGACCCCCATTGCAGCAGCAGCGGCGCCTGCCTTTTCGAGCATTTCCGGCGTCATGTCGATGCCGGTCACGCTTCCAGTGGAGCCGACCATCTGTGCTGCGACGAGCGAGTCCGTCCCCGCACCGGATCCCAGGTCGAGCACATGGGCGCCAGGCTCGATTGGCCCCAGCGAAAAAGGGTTGGCGACACCGGCGAACGACTCGACCGCGGAGTCCGGCACGTTGGCGAGCTCGGCCGGGTAATCGAGATCTTCCGCCCACGAGCGCCCCGTGGGGAAGATGAAATCGCGCTCGGGCTCCTGCGAGACCGCCGCATACGTCTTGCGAATCTCCTCGCGTAGCAACTCGACGTCGACTGGCGGAACCGGTGTGGTAGTCACGTCGACCCAGCCTACGGATGCCCTGACGGGACCGCAACCTCCCGCCGAGCGACGAGCGACACGTCGTTAGTCCAAGGTCTGCCGCCGAGAGAATTCACGCACACTCGCGCCCGCTGCTAGCCAACAAGGAGCGCTACGAGCGCGCCGACGCGAAGATCCGCCCCGCAGAAAATCAAGGTGGTCGGCTAGAAAAGCGTGATACCGTCTTTTTGGCTTATTTAAGCCAATGGGGGCGTTAGCTCAGCTGGGAGAGCGCCGGCTTTGCAAGCCGGAGGTCGCCGGTTCGATCCCGGCACGCTCCACTCAAAGGCCCTGCAAATGGCCCGACAGCCGTGCTGGCGCGCACTTTCCTCTCTGCGGCCGCGTCTGGTCGGTCAGCTGCCACGGAGGCGACGCAAGTCAGTGTCGTTTGGCGGCGAGCCAAGCAACGAGGCCTTGCAAGGCGGTCGGAGCGTGAAGGCGGCTCAGACCCGGGTCCCACCGGGCGACAAGGGTCGGCTTCAGCTGCTCATCGATTTTCGCCGAGATGATGACGCGCCACCCCTCCGAATCCGGCACTCCGAGCTCGACGGAGTCAGCGAGCACGTCCACCCGTGCGACCGAGTGGCCTTCGAGTGACGTGAAACTGCTTCGTGTAGCGGTGTCCATGGACTGAATGGTCATCGAACCTGCGGCTCCTGCCATCACGGAAAACACGCAACGTCAATCCGCGTTGGCCCGGATGCGAATAGGCCGCCGTCCACCGCCGCCAGATGCGCGACAAGCGGCGGCCGATCGGCGCCAGCGGAAACGCCCTGCACTGGATCGAGCTGGCATCCAACTGGTGGGCGAGTGCGGCGACCGCTCTCTCAGCGACAACACCGCACTCGCACAGGTTCCCGTTGGTCAGCCGGCCAGCTCCTCGTCGACCCGCTGCCAGGTGGGCTCGCGGACGATCAAGACTGACGAATGCGCCTCATGGGCTACCCGCTCGGAGACGGAGCCGAGTGCCTTCAAGCCGTGTAGGCCGCGGCTTCCGACTATGAGCAGATCAGCGTCAGCTGACGCCGCCACGAGAGCCCGAACCGGCTCGTCGGGAAGATCCTCACGATAGCGGCCGACCAGTGGGTCGACCAGATTTCTGTCGACCGGCTCGCCGCCGTGCGCCACCACAGGAACCAGCTCTGACTCGAACCGTTCCACGAGCTGCTTCGCCACGGCGTAGGCGGCTGCCGACTCCGGCGAGCCGTCGATACCGACGACGATCTTGCGCGGAAACGCCTCGCTCCCCTTGCGCGCCACCAGCACCGAGCACGGCGCCTTGTGGATCACGTTGGTCGCGACCGAGCCCAAGGCGATGCCGGCCATCCGCCCGACCCCGTGGGAGCCGACGGCGATCAGCGTGTCCTCGTCGCGCTCGGCTTCGCGGATCAGGGCGTCCCAGATGACGCCGCGGACGAACTTCCCGGTCGGGTTCGCCGCGGCGACGTCCTTCCGGGCTCGGCTGAGTGCGTCTTTGGCCGTTTCGCGCTGGAGATCCTCGTCGTAGTAGACCGGTAGGCCAATGGGCGTACCGCCGACGAGGGGAGTGGTGATGTCGTAGGCGGCGAGCAAGGTCAGCTGGCTCTCGACGAGAGCGGCCCCCTGTCGCGCCGCCTCGCGGCTTTCTTCGGAGCTGTCGACGCCGACCAGCACGCGGCTGAACAGCGTCTGCGGCGCGAGCTTGGTTTGCTCAAGCACGGTCACGAGCAGGGACCGCAAAATACGAGTACCTTCATTGCGCCTCCTTTGGTTCCTGTCAACTCTGCCCTGCGCGCGCGGTCTCGGGATCAGGGCTTTACCGCAGTCTTGTCGCCCGTATCTACGGATTCCCGCAGCCTGGCCGACCGCCCCGGCTGCGATCAGCTCCGCGATTGAGGCTCCGAGGAGTAGGGTGGTTCGAGACTGGCCTTGCATTCAGGTTCCGGCCCTGGCCCGCAACCCACCGACGCGCCAAGCGCGCGAGGCGAGGAGCCATTTGGGCGAACGGAGTTCGGATGCGGGGTCAGCCTTCCTGCTTCTTCCTCGCGGGCCAGCCCGTTCTACCGCGAGCGCGACGAAGGGCGTGAACCGCGCCCGTCGCGGAGCCGTCGTTCAGGTCCGACGGTCTTCGGCGGCTCGGGCGGCTCGGGCGGCTCGGGCGGCGCGCAGTGATCCGGCGTGGGCGCGGGCTTCGGGGTCGCGGCGTGACTTGATCAGGCTCGCGATCGTGGTTATCACCAGCACGACGAGAATGACCACGAGAGTGACAGCGACGTCTGAATCTCCGGGATCGAGTCACTCAGCCGTGGGC
>JBKJWJ010000342.1:0-4547 GCA_046716905.1 Gaiellaceae bacterium | reverse complement strand
CTCGTTGGCGTCGAGCAGATTGACCTGGCCCTCGACGAGGTTTGCCCAGGTCGGCGAGTTCGCGTCCTCGAAGTCGGCCATGAAGACCCGGGCGCCCGAGTTGAGCGCGTTGATGACCATCTTCCGGTCGACCGGACCCGTGATCTCGACCCGCCGGTCCTGGAGATCGGCGGGCGCCGGCGCGACGCGCCAGTCGCTTTCGCGGATCCCGCGCGTCTCCTCGAGGAAGTCCGGCAACTCTCCGGCGTCGAGTCGAGACTGGCGCTCGATGCGTGCGGCAAGCAGCCGCTCGCGCTCCGGGCCGAAGCGCCGCTGAAGCTCAGCCACGAACGCGAGCGCCTGCGGCGTCAGGATCTCCGCGACCCTGCCCTCGACGGGGCCGAGGACCTCCGCGGGGCTACTCGTTTCCGTGGTCGCGCTCACAGGCCTCCGGGCACGTGCACTCCGCGAGCTCGCTCCGCAGCACGAGAGGGCTCTGCGAAGTCTGCTCGGCCGGCTTACGACGTCTCAACCGCTTGAAAAGGGTCACCGCTTCCTCCTTTGGTAGTCCAGAAGGGTCTTACCCTAGGACGGCGCAGATATAACGCCAACTGCACTTTTTGATTCCACCCATAGATAAGTTCTATACTGAACTTCCGTGCGGTTAGAGCAGTTGGATGCCTTCGTCGAGATTTCGCGCCGCGGGACTGTCAGCCAAGCGGCACACGCGCTGTTCGTCACCCAACCGACCGTGACAGCACGTCTGAAAGGCCTCGAACGGGAGCTAGACGCGGTTCTGTTCATTCGGTCAGGCCGCGGAATGCGCCTCTCGGAGGCCGGGCGCGCGTTTCTCCCCTATGCAGAGCGCACGCTCGACGCGGCGGGGGCAGGAAAACGGCTCCTCGCCGAGCTCGCCCGGGGCGAGAGCGGGCATCTCGCGCTGGGCGCGGCGCCGGCGGTCAGCACCTACGTCCTGCCGAGAATCTTGACGCGGTTTCGCCGAACGCACCCCAAAGTCGGCCTCGCAGTTCGGACCGGCCACTCGGAGGAGGTGCTGGAGCTCGTACTGCGGGATCAGGTGCAGATCGGGCTCGGCCGGACCCTGCGCCATCCGGACGTCGAGGCGATCCCGTTCTACGAGGACGAGCTCGTGCTCGTCGTCGATCCGGCCCACCGCTTCGCCGAGGCAGGCGCAGTCGGCACCGAGGAGGTCAGCGATGTCCAGCTCATCCTCTTCGACCGGACGTCGAGCTACCACCGGCTGACGAACGAGTTCTTCCGCGGCGCCGGCGCCGTCCCGCGCGCCGTCATGGAGCTCGACAACATCGACGCCGCGAAGAAGATGGTCGAGCAGGGGCTCGGGGTCGCGCTTCTCCCCCACACCGCGGTCGCAGGCGAGCTCGAGGCCGGTTCGCTGCGTGCCGTGACGCTTTCGGATGCTCCGACGCTGAGGCGCGAGATCGTGATCTTTCGGCGCCGCGATGCCGGCCAGGCCTCCGGGGCGCTCGACGCCTTCCTGAACTGCCTCTCGGACCTCCGGCCGACGCTTCAGTCGGCGGCTCAGCGCTCGACGGCGTAGAGCCGCCACTCGCCCGGCACGCCCTTCAGCTCGGCCGCGCCGCGATCGGCGAACGCAAGGCCGGAACCGGCGACGAGGTCCTTGACCGTGCTCGAGACGAGCACCTCGCCCGCGCCCGCCTGGGAGGCGACCCTGGCGCCGATGTGGACTGCAATGCCGCCGACTTTGCCGTCCACGACCTCGCACTCTCCGGTGTGAAGGCCGGCGCGGATCTCGATGCCGAGATCGCGCACGGACTCGGTCGCGGCGCAGGCGCAGCGGATCGCGCGAGCGGGCCCGTCGAACGTCGCGAAGAAGCCGTCGCCGGCGGTGTCGACCTCGCGGCCCCGGAAGTGGGACAGCTCGCGGCGCATTCGCTCGTGGTGAGCTGCGAGCAGCTCACGCCACCCGCGATCCCCCAGTTCCACGGCCTTCGCCGTCGAGTTGACGATGTCCGTGAAGAGGACGGTGGCGAGGATGCGGTCGGGCTCCTCTGAGTCCGCGTGCCTGAGTTCCTCGATGAAGCGCTCGAGCTCGCCGCGCAGCGTTTCGCGGTCGCCTAACACCGGGATCGGGTCGCACCCCTCGACGCGTACGAGTTTCGCCTTAGGAATGCGCTCACTCAGGTAGCCCGCGTTCTGCCCGACCACGCCGTCCGACGGCGCACGCCAGAGCACGAACGTGGGCACGCGCACGGTCGGCAGGATGCCCCTGACGTCGGTCTCGGCGTTCGCACGCAGGTATTGCGCCATGTTCCCCGGGCTCACACTGAGGCGCATGGGCCTGACGAACTCGAGACGTTCCTCCCTGGTGGCAAGCGACGGCGACATCTGCATCAGGTCGTCCCAAAAATTCGGATCTCCCCACCGCCGCACCATTTCGTCGGCATCGCTCAGATAGCTCTCCCTGCTCTCGAGCCAGGGCATGTCGGGGCTACGCGTGAAGCTCACCATTGCGTTGTAGAGGATCAGGCCGCGCGTGCGGTCGGCGTGACTCGCCGCGAACAGGACTCCCAACGGCCCCGAGTCGCCAGCGACGGCGATCACCGCGCGATCGACGCCCGCGGCATCGAGCACCGCTCGGATGTCGTCCATTCGCACCTCGAGCGGCGGTGACCCCTCGACACGATCCGACAGGCCCGTTCCGCGCTTGTCGAGAATGATCACCCGGGCGAGCCGTCCGAGCCCTTCAAACCACGCCCGCCGGTTGGGTTCCTCCCAATTCAACTCCAGGTGCTGGGCGAACCCCGGAATCCAGACGAGGTCGACATCGCCGTCGCCGAACACCTGGTAGGCGATGTTGACGTCGCCACTCCGGGCGTACTGGGTTTCGGGGATCTTCATCTGCGCGGCTAGATTCTGACGGTGAGCGGCACTCCTTCCTACCGTCGCACGTTTGCTCGGCTTCTCGGCTTCCTCCGGCCGTACAAGTGGTCGCTGATCGTCTCGATCCTCCTGGCGATCGGTTCGCAGGGGGCCGCCGTCGTAATCGCGTTCCTCACGGGCGACGGGCTGGAGCAGGCCGCCACGGGTGGAAGCCGCGAAGCGATCGGGTGGATCGCTGCCGGAATCCTCGCGGCGGGCGCGGTCCGCGCTCTGCTGATGGTCGGCCGGCGGCTGATCTCCGGCCGCCAGGCACTCGCGGTCGAGTTCGACATGCGGAACGGGCTCTACGCGAAGCTCCAGCGGCTCTCGTTTTCCTTCTACGACCGGCACCAGACGGGGCAGCTGATGTCGAGGGCGACGGTCGACCTCCAGGCCGTCCGGTTCTTCCTCGGCTACGGCCTCATCTTCTTCTTCCAGCATGTGACGACCATCATCGGGGTCACCGCGGTGATGTACGTCGCGAACTGGCGGCTCGCGCTGTTTGCGACCGCGATCACGCCTTTCATCGTCGTCGTCGCCTACCGCTACTCGAGCGTCTCGCACCCGATCCTGCGCGACGTCCAGCAGAAGATGGCGGACGTCGCGACGGTGGCCGAGGAGAGCATCGTCGGCGTCCACGTGGTCAAGGCCTTCGCCCAGGAGCGGACGGAGGGCATGAAGTTCGCGGGCCGCTCGGAGTCGGTTTTCGACCAGAGCGTGAAGGCGAACCGGCAGCGCGCCTTGTATGTCCCGCTCCTCTCGTTCCTCCCGCTCATCGCGCAGGCGGTTGTCCTGCTCGTCGGAGGGCGGATGGTCGTGAACGGCGACCTCAGCCTCGGCTCGTTCATCTTCTTCAACGTCCTCGTCGTGATGCTCGTCATGCCACTGCGAATGCTTGGCATGTGGATCGGGCAGGCCCAGCGGGCGACGGCCTCAGGTGAGCGGATCTTCGAGGTGATGGACGAGCCGGAAGACGTCACGGACAAGCCTGACGCCGTCGAGTTGCCGCCGGGCGAGGGCCACGTCCGCTTCGAGGGGGTCACGTTCGGCTATGACCCCGAGCGACCGGTGCTTCGCGAGATCGACCTCGAGCTCCAACCGGGCCGGACCGTCGCGCTCATCGGCCACACCGGCTCCGGCAAGACGTCGCTCGCCGGCCTGGTGCCGCGGTTCTACGACGTCGACAGCGGACGGGTGACAGTGGATGGAACGGATGTCCGCGATGTCAAGCTCGTCTCTCTGCGGCGGGCGATCGGGATCGTCGCGCAGGATCCGTTCCTCTTCTCCGACACCGTGCGCGAGAACATCGCCTTCGGGCGGCCCGACGCGACCCAGGACGAGGTCGAGCACGCCGCACGGCTCGCGCAGGCACACGACTTCGTCTCCGAGCTGCCCGAAAGCTACGAGACGGTGATCGGCGAGCGCGGAATCACGCTTTCCGGCGGACAGCGCCAGCGGATTGCGATCGCACGAGCCCTCCTTCTCGATCCTCGGATCCTGATCCTCGACGACGCAACCGCCTCCGTCGACGCGACGACCGAGGCGATGATTCGGCTGGGGCTGCGCGAGGTCATGGAGGGCAGGACGACAATCATCATCGCCCACCGTCTCTCGACCCTCGCCCTCGCCGACGAGCTCGTCGTCCT
>JBKJWJ010000341.1:0-5489 GCA_046716905.1 Gaiellaceae bacterium | reverse complement strand
AGTGTGAGCGGCGGGCCGATCGTACGACGGCCGCGCCGGCGGAGCCGGTACGGCCTCTAGACGGCATCGCAAGCGATGCCTTCGCGGCCCGCCTCAGCTCACAGTTGCCTGGCGGTGGCTTTAGCGGCGGCGGCCGGTGATGACCAGTGGCCTGGAGAACGTGCTCTTGCGAGCGCCGTTCAGCTGCGCCTCCACCGTGACGCGGAAGACGTAGCGGCCGGGGCGGAAGCGCTTGGAGAAGCGGACGATCCTGGATCTGTAGGCGTCCACGTTGCCGGCCTGCTTCATGACGCGCTTTCCGCGTGCCGTGAAGAGGCTTGCCTCGACGCGGGCGTCCTCCTCCGCGTTGACGACCATCGCGAGCGTCAGCTTCCGGGCGGGAAGCTTGAGCTTGGAGGGCCACTTGACGCGGGCACCCTCGACGCGGGTGGAGTGCCTCCACGAGCGCATCGAGCCCTGACAACGGCCGCTCGTCTGTGCGACCGCGTTCCTGATGGAGTCAAATGACGGGCGGAGCGTGCCATCGGCGCGGACGAGGCCCGCCTGCCAGCGATCGAGGTTCGGCTCGTCGCGGAGCAGGAAGAAGAGGACAGAGCTGACCGAGGCGTCGCATGCGAGATAGCGAATCGCGTCGCCGTAGATCGTCGCCTGGGCATTCTCGTCGGTGGGACGGACGTTCTCCCGGCCGAAGTACGCACCAGCGGCGGACGGGTTCACGTCGACCTGCCAGCCGAGCTCGTCCAGGCGGAACTTGACGCCGCTCGAGCTCGTGCCTTCAGGAAACAACGGTTGGGCGGTGCCGTGGAAGGCGTCCCAGAAGGCCTGCTTGATGCGGGCCAGGTCCGGGATGCCGGCGTTCGGCCAGAGGTAGCCCTTCATCAGAGCGTCGCGATCCTGGTCCGGATAGGGGTGGAAGGCGAGCTCGTCCATGACCGGCTTTGAGCGGCCGCTCGCGCGGTAGGCCTTGCCGAGGCCGTGGATGAAACGGACAGGAGAGGTGGACACGTTGTTCGGCGCGTTCGGCTTGTCGCCGCCGCGAGGAGAGAGACCGAGTCCGATCACGTTGATCGCAGGGTCGACCGCCTTCAGCGCGTCGTAGGCCCCCGCCAGCATCTCGTAGTAGGACGACGACGACACGTTCGCGCCGGCGCTGTCGAACTGCGGCTGCCAGAAGCGCGGCTGGTTCGGCTCGTTTCCGATGATGAAGTCCTTGACGCTCGGGTACGTGCGTGCCAGGAGCCCGACGAAGCTTGCGTACTGGGCGGGGGCTTCCGCGTTTTCCGTGATCCCTTTGGCCTTCGTCGGCGCGACGGAGAAGACGACGCGGACGCCGCGGAGCGTCGCGAGGGGAACGTAGAGGTCGAGCAGCAACTGCTGGTGGATCGTCGTCGGCGCTGCGCTGTCGAAATTGACGGAGATCCGGTTCTCGGTCATCCCGAGCTGGCCCAGGTGGTCGAAGAACCACGGGCTGTGCTCCGAGTACGTCCCGTAGTCGTCTGCGACGCCCACCCGGAGCGCGGCGGACGAACCGCCGGCAAGGCCGAGTGCGGAGACGAGCAGGGTGAGGAGAACGGCGAGACGCGGCATCCAGTCCTTGCTTCGACGACCCGCTCGGCCCGGCCGATCCCCCGCGCGAGTGAGAAACCGCCTCACTAGACTCGCGAAACCGACAAGGGGGATTGGACTCATGGCGAAGCGCGTAGCGATCAACGGATTCGGCCGCATTGGCCGCAACTTCTTTCGGGCGTACCTGAAGCGCGATCCCGGTTTCGAGGTGGTCGCGATCAACGACCTCGCGTCTGACGACGTGCTTGCGCACATGCTCAAGTACGACTCGACCCATGGCGTGCTGCAGGCCGACGTCAGCCACGGCGAGGGAGAGCTCATCGTGGACGGGACCTCGATTCGCGTGCTTTCGGAGCGCGAGCCGGAGGCTCTTCCCTGGGGCGACCTCGGCATCGACGTCGTCGTGGAGTCCACCGGGCTCTTCACCGCACGTGACGGCGCTCAGAAGCATCTCGACGCAGGCGCGAAGAAAATCATCATCTCCGCCCCTGCCACCGACCCGGATGTCACCATCGTGCTCGGTGTCAACGACGACACGTACGACCCGGAGCAGCACCACATCATCTCGAACGCCTCGTGCACGACCAACTCCGTCGCGCCGATGGCGAAGGTGCTCCTGGACGAGTTCGGGATCGAGCAGGGCTTCATGACCACGATCCACGCGTATACGACCGAGCAGCAGCTTCAGGATCAGATCGCGATGACGCGGTCGGGCAAGCCGGATCTCCGACGGATGCGAGCCGCACCGCAGAACATCATCCCGTCGACGACGGGAGCCGCGAAGGCGACGGCGCTCGTCATTCCCGAGCTGAAGGGCAAGCTCGACGGGATGGCGATGCGGGTACCCGTTCCGGACGGGAGCGTCACGGACCTCGTCTGCATCCTCGAGCGTGAAGCGAGCGCGGACGAGATCAACGCTGCCTTCAAAGAGGCGGCCGGAGGGGCGCTGAGCGAGATCATGGTCTACACCGAGGACGCGATCGTCTCGTCCGACATCGTCGGGAACCCGGCCTCCTGCATCATCGACGGGCTCTCCACGATGGCGAGCGGACGGATGGCGAAGGTGATCGGCTGGTACGACAACGAGTGGGGCTACAGCAGTCGCCTCGCCGATGTCACCGCCAAGATCGCGGCCTCGGTCGGTGAAACCGTCGGCGCTCAGGCGTAAGTGCCCCTCCAGGCGAGACACGCCTGCTTCTGGCCCGCGATCACGCGGCGCCAGAGCGCACCCTCCTCCTCACCAAGGCAAACCAGCCTTGCCTCGTCGGAGTGCGCACTCTGGCTTGGTGCTCGCGAACCAGAAGCGGGGCAGCATCACCTGAAGGGGCACTAGGTGAGGAAACCTCGGTCGGTACGCGACGCAGATGTCGCGGGCAAGCGCGTGCTCGTCCGAGCTGATCTGAACGTTCCGCTGGAAGACGGCCGGGTCGCCGACGACACGCGCATTCGGGCGGCCCTGCCGACGCTCGAGCTGCTCGTGGAACGCGACGCGGCCGAGATCGCGGTGTGCTCCCATCTCGGACGGCCGAAAGGGCCAGACCCGGCGCTCTCGATGGGCCCGGTCGAGGAGCGGCTCCGCGAGCTCCTTGCCGACGAGCGCATCACCGTGCTCGAGAACACGCGCTTCAATCCGGGCGAGACGAAGAACGACTCCGGCTTCGCGCAGGAGCTTGCCGACGGGCGCGACCTGTACGTCGGCGACGCATTCGGCTCAGCCCATCGGGCGCATTCCTCCACTGTCGGCGTCGCGAAGCTTCTGCCGGCGTATGCCGGGCTCCTGCTGGAACGGGAGCTCGAGGAGCTCGGGAAGCTGCTGGGGGAGGTCGAGCGTCCATTCGTCCTGATCTCGGGCGGGGCGAAGGTCGACGACAAGCTCGGCGTTCTGCAGAACCTCGGAGGGAAGGCGGACGAGGTGTTGATCGGCGGGAAGATGGCCGAGCAGGTTCGGAAGGAGAACCCGCTCGACTTCGAGGTCGTCCTCCCGGTGGACGTCGTAGCCGCCTCCGCTTTCGCCGCTGACGCCAAGACCGAGATCACGCCCTACGAAGAGCTCCCCGACGGCTGGCTGGGGCTGGACATCGGCCCCGAGACCCGTCGACTCTTTGCGGAGCGCATCGGCCGCGCAAGGACCGTCTTCTGGAACGGCCCGATGGGCGTCTTCGAGTGGCCCCGATTTGCCGAGGGGACAAAAGCGGTCGCCGAATCGGTGGCCTCCGTCGACGGGTTCACGGTCGTCGGCGGCGCCGACTCTGCGCGGGCCTTGCAAGAGCTCGGCCTGGCGGACGACGTGTCGTGGGTCTCGACCGGCGGCGGCGCCTCGCTCGAGTTCCTCGAAGGCAAGGAGCTGCCCGGCGTGGCAGCGATTCCGGAAGCGTGACCCCCACATCGGTGGCACCGGGTCGCCCGAACCAGGGACTGTCCCTCGGGCCTGGCTGCAAGGGACATGGCAGGTGTGCCAAGACGGTAACGATGGGCGCGCGGGGTCTCCGCATTCTCGCGGTTAGAGGCAGGATGGGCCGGCGGCTGCCGGCGGAGGCTGTCTCGACGAGACGACCCAGTCGGTGGGGCGTCCCTGGTCCCGAATCCCCGCCGGACCTGACTGAGAGGCGCACGTAGGATCCGGCCGATGCTGATCGCCGGAAACTGGAAGATGTTCAAGGGCGCCTCGGAGGCGGCTGAGTTCTGCGCGGGTTTGCGCGACCGAGAGTCGGAGCTCGAAGGCACCGACGTGGTCGTATGCCCGCCGTACACGTCGCTCCATCACGCAATCTCCGTCCTCGCGGGCACCTCGATCGCGGTCTTCGCCCAGAGCGTGCACTGGGCGGGCGATGGGCCGTACACGGGCGAGGTCTCCGCCGCGATGTTGCGCGAACTCGGAGTCACGGGCGCGATCGTGGCCCACTCCGAGCGGCGGCAGCTCTTCGCCGAGAACGACGAGAGTGCGGCGCTGCGTGTCGAGGGCGCGCTGGACGGCGGCCTCAGCGTCATCGCCTGCGTTGGCGAGACCGAGGCCGAACGGGAGGCGAGGGAGACCGAGAACGTCCTCCGCCGGCAGGTCGAAGCCCTCAAGACCGTCGTGGACGACGACCATCTCGACCGCCTGGCGATCGCCTACGAGCCGGTCTGGGCGATCGGCACCGGTCGCTCTGCCACTCCTGAGCAGGCTGAGGAAGCGCACGCGCTCGTCAAGAGCATCCTCGAGGTGCCGGTTCTCTATGGCGGATCGGTCAAGCCCGATAACGCCGAGGTGTTGCTCGGCCAGCAGAACGTCGACGGCGCGCTCGTCGGCGGCGCCTCGCTCGAGCTCGACTCGTTCATCGAGATTTGCCGAGCCGGCGCCCGCTCGTAGCGCTCGTCATCCTGGACGGATGGGGCTGTGCCCCGCCCGGGCCGGGCAACGCCGTCGAGCTGGCGAACACGCCGGTGTTCGACCGGCTCTGGCGCACGTACCCGCATTCACGGCTCCAGGCCTCTGGGGAGGCGGTGGGGCTGCCGCCCGGGCAGATGGGCAACTCGGAGGTGGGCCACCTCAATCTCGGCGCGGGCCGGCCCGTGCTGCCCGATCTGCAGCGGATCGATGCCGCGCTGCGGGACGGAACGTTCTACGAGCGCCCGGCGCTCCTCGCCGCATGCGATCGCGCGGCGCGGCCCGGCGGCCGGCTGCACCTTGTGACGCTCGTCGGACCCGGCGGTGTGCACGCGAACGACCGGCACCTCGTCGCCGTCGCGGATCTTGCCGCACGGCGCGGCGTTCCCGAGGTCCGCGTCCACGCGCTGCTCGACGGGCGTGACACGCCGCCGCGCTCCGCCGACGTATTCCTGCCCGATCTCGAGCGGCGGCTCGCCGGGGCGCACCCCGACGCGCGCGTGGCGACGGTCGGCGGCCGCTACTTCGCAATGGACCGCGACCGGCGCTGGGAGCG
>JBKJWJ010000340.1:0-8857 GCA_046716905.1 Gaiellaceae bacterium | reverse complement strand
GGTCAAGGATCTCCGCACGCACTTCTTCACGCGCGAGGGTGTTGTGAAGGCCGTGGACGGGATCAGCTTCACGGTCGAGCCGGGAAAGACACTCGGGATCGTCGGCGAATCCGGCTGCGGAAAATCCGTGACGGCGCTTTCGCTGATGGGCCTGATCCCGAAGCCGCCGGCCCGCATCGTCGAGGGGTCGGTGAACTTCCTGGGCCGCGACCTGACGACGCTCTCCGAGCGGCAGCTCGAAGACGTGCGGGGGAAAGAGATGGCCATGATCTTCCAGGATCCGATGACGTCGCTGAACCCAACGCTCAGGATCAAGACGCAGATCACGGAAGTCCTCGACCGGCACTACGGCTACTCGAAGGACGACGCCAAGCGTCGCGCGGTCGAGCTCCTCGAGGAAGTGCAGATCCCCAGGGCGGCCGAACGGCTGAACGACTATCCGCATCGATTCTCGGGAGGCATGCGCCAGCGGGTGATGATCGCGATCGCCCTCGCCTGCAACCCGAAGCTGCTGATCGCGGACGAGCCGACGACGGCGCTCGACGTGACCGTCCAGGCCGAGATTCTCGACCTCCTGGAGGAGCTCCGTCGCGAGCACGAGATGGGGATGATCATCATCACCCACGACATGGGTGTCGTCGCCGAGACGGCCGACGAGGTCGCCGTCATGTACGCCGGACAGATCGTGGAGCAGGCCGAGACGCAGGAGCTCTTCGACCGGCCGGAGCATCCCTACACGGAAGCGCTCCTGGGCGCCTTGCCCCAACTCGAGGGCGAGAACATCCGCGAGGGACGACTCCGCTCGATTCCCGGCCGCCCACCCGATCTGATCGCACCCCCGCCGGGTTGCCGCTTCGCGCCGCGCTGCCCCCACGCGAATCTGAAGGACGGCTGCTCCGACCAGTTGCCGGAGCTCCGCAGCATCCGGCCCGGCCATCTCGTCCGGTCGCAGCATCCGGCGAGCGAGCGGCAGTTGGTGCCCGCATGAGCAAAGACGGGGCGCTGCTGCAGGTCCGCGACCTGCGCAAGGAGTTTCCGGTCAAGTCCGGCTTTCTGATCGAGCGCGTGTCCCACACGATCAACGCTGTCGACGGGGTGAGCTTCGACATCGCCGAGGGGAAGACTCTCGGCCTGGTCGGCGAGTCCGGCTCCGGCAAGTCGACGACGGGCTACTGCATCCTCCAGCTGATCAAGCCCACGGCAGGCACGATCCTCTTCAAGGGGAAAGAGCTGACGGAGCTCGGGCGGGAGGATCTCCGCCGCATGCGTCGGGAGATGCAGATCGTCTTCCAGGATCCCTACTCGTCGCTCGATCCGCGGATGACGGTGGGAGACATCGTCTCCGAGCCGCTCGAGGTGCACGGCGTCGGAACGAAGAAGAACCGGCGTGGGCGGGTACGCGAGCTCCTGGACGTCGTTGGCTTCAATCCGGATTACTCGAACCGCTACCCGCACGAGTTCTCGGGCGGCCAGCGCCAGCGAGTCGGTGTGGCGCGAGCTCTCGCCCTGAACCCGTCGCTGATTGTCTGCGACGAGCCTGTCTCGGCCCTCGACGTCTCGATCCAGGCGCAGATCCTGAACCTCCTGAAGGACCTCCAGCGCGACTTCGGGCTGACGTACCTCTTCATCTCGCACGACCTTGCCGTCGTCCGCGGCATGAGCGACCACATCGCGGTGATGAAGGACGGAAAGATTCTCGAGACCGGCCCGGCGGACGACGTCTACGAGCATCCGAAGCACGAGTACACCAAGGCGCTGCTGACGGCGGTGCCGGTCCCCGATCCGCGGCGGATGAAGGAGCGGCGTGTTGAGCGCCGCAAGCTGCAGCACGTCATTGCCGAGACCTAGCGCGGCGCTCCTCCCGATCGTCCTGCTTCTCATCGCCGGTTGTAGCGGCGATGAGAAACAGGAGCAACCGGCGGCGAGCGCGTGGGAGTTCACGACGCCGATGGCGAACCGGCGGAGCTATGTCGCCGCGGCCGAGCTGGGAGGGAAGATCTACGTCGCCGGCGGGATGTTCGGCGGCGCGGGAACCCGGCTCGACCGCGTACAGCGCTTCGACCCCGAACGGGAGTCGTGGACGACACTTCCGAGGCTGCCCGAGCCGGTGCGTGCCGGCGCGGGCGCTTCTCTCCAGGGAGCCTTCGTGGTCATCGGCGGAACGACGCCCACGGGCGGCGGGCGCCAGGTCTACGTCTATGCCCCGGGCCGTGGCTGGCGGAAGAGCGACCCCTTGCCCCGCCGCCTCTACAACCATGCCGCCGTCAGCACTGGCGACCGGATCTACGTGCTCGGCGGGTACGACACCCAGAGCGAGGAGCTGCGCTCCGTCTACTTCACCTCGCCGCGGGTCCCGGGCTGGCAGCCTTCACCTCCGCTGCCGCGGCCCGTTCACGCTTTCGGCGCGGTCTTCTTCCGCGGAGAGATCTGGGTGATCGGCGGGCGCCGGGGCGAGCGGCAGCTCCGCGAGGTCTGGATCTTCGATCCGGTGCGGTCGCGCTGGCGCGCAGGCCCGTCTCTGCCGAGGCCGATGGAGCTCCTCGGGGCGACCGTCGTCGGGGACCAGATCCACGCCGTCTGGGAGCGGACGTACCAGATCTATGACGCGAGCGAGGGGCGCTGGCGCGACGGCCCGGCACCGCTCGAGCCTCGCCACGCGCTCTCGCTCTTCCACGTCGACGGATCGCTCTACGCACTCGGCGGCTGCACGCCGGAGCTCCGCGATACGGCAGCGGTCGAGACCAGACGCCTTCGGTAGACAGTCCTGGGGTCTGACCCCAAGGCATGGCCCCGGGACCCAGTGTTGGGCGCGACCGCAGCGCCGCTGACCAATGAGGGACTGGTTCCTTGTCTCCTGCGGACACGCTCGGGGTCTGACCCCGGGACCTGCCGCTAGAAGCCGAGGTGCTTGGCGATCACCATCCGCTGGACCTCGTTCGTGCCCTCGCCGATCTCGAGGATCTTCTGATCGCGGTACAGGCGCGAGATCGCATACTCGTCCATGAAGCCGTAGCCGCCGTGGATCTGGAGCGCGGCGTTCGCTGCGCGGTGTGAGAGCTCGCCCGTGTAGAGCTTGGCCATGGCGGCTTCCTTGCCAAACGGCCGCCCCTGGTCCTTGAGCCAGGCCGCCTTGTAGACCATGTTGCGGCCGGCCTCGATCTCGGTCGCCATGTCCGCGAGCTGGAACTGGATCGCCTGGAAGGCCGAGATCGGCTTTCCGAACTGCTTGCGCTCTTTCGCGTAGGCGGCCGCCAGGTCATAGGCGCCCTGGGCGAGGCCGAGGCCCATCGCGCCGACCGAGATGCGGCCGCCGTCGAGGATCTCGAGAAACTGCTGGAAGCCCTTTCCGCGCGGCCCGAGCAGGTTTCCTTCCGGGACGCGGACGTCGCGAAACGACAGCTCGCGGGTGTCCGACGCCCTCCAGCCGAGCTTCTGCATCGGCGCGGCGATCTCGTAGCCGGTCGTCCCGTTCGGGACGACGATGTTCGAGGTCTCGCCCTCGCCGGTGAGCGCGGTGATCGTGACGCAGGCGGAAATGTCGGTCCCGGCGTTCGTGATGAACATCTTGGAGCCGTTGACGACCCACTCGCCGTCCTCGAGCTCGGCGCGCGTGCGGGTTGCGCCGGCATCCGAGCCGGCTTCCGCCTCCGTCAGGCCGAACGCGGCAAGCTTCTCGCCGGACGCAAGCGGCGGCACCCATTCCCGCTTCTGCTCCTCGTCGCCGTAGAGGTAGATCGGCAGCGTCCCGAGCGAGTGGTGGGCGGCAACCGTGATCGCAACAGAGGAGTCCACCCGCGTCAGCTCCTCGATCGCGATCGCGTACGAGACCGTGTCGGTGCCGGCGCCTCCGTACTCCTCGGGAATCGTCATCCCCATCAACCCGAGCTCGGCCATCTCCTTCACGAGCTCGTAGGGGAAGCGATGCTCGCGGTCGAGCTCCTCGGCCACAGGCGCGACGCGCTGGAGCGCGAAGTCGCGGACCGTGCTTCGGAGGAGCTCGTGCTCGTCGGTGAGATCGAGGTTCACGGCAGAGACCGCGCGAGTTCCGCGATCAGGCGGACGCCGTAGCCGGTTCCGCCCTTCTGGACGAGGTAGTCCTCGCGCGACCAGGTGAGGAACCCGGTTCCAGCCATGTCCACGTGGGCCCAGGGCCCCTCGCCGACGAACTCCTGGAGGAAGCCGGCGGCGTAGGCGGGGATCGCCTGGCCGCGAACCGACGAGTTCTTCAGGTCGGCGAAGGCGGACTCCGTGTACTTGCGGAACCGGCGGTGGATCGGAAGCGCCCAGGCGTGGTCGCCGCTCCGGTTGCCCGCCGAGACCACCTTGTCCCGCCAGTCGTCGTCGTTGCCGAAGACTCCGGCGTAGAGGTCTCCGAGCGCCTTCTCCATCGCACCCGTGAGCGTGGCGAAGTCGACGATGTGCGTCGCGCCCTGCTCGCGTGCGTACCAGAGGACGTCGGCCAGGACGAGACGTCCCTCGGCGTCCGTGTTAACGATCTCGATCGTCTTGCCGTTCGCCGCCTTGACGATGTCTCCCGGCCGGAACGAGCCGCCACCGACCATGTTCTCTGTCGCGCCGACGACCGCCATCGCGCGTACCGGGAGCCCGAGCTCGGCGATCGCACCGATCCCGGCCAGGACGGCGGCGCCGCCGGCCATGTCGCCCTTCATGTCCTCCATGTAGAGCGCCGGCTTGATCGAGATGCCGCCTGAGTCGAAGGTGACCGCCTTGCCGACGAGCCCGAGGACGGTGTCTCCCTGGGGGCTCTCGGGCTCGTAGCGGAGCACGATCGTGCGCGGCTCGTTATGGCTCCCCTGGGCGACTGCGCCGAACGATCCCATTCCGAGCTCGTCCATCCGCTCCGGACCGAACGACTCCGCGCGGATGAGACCGCCGGATCCCGCTGCGATCTCGTCGGCCCGGGCGGCGAGGCCCGCCGGCGTCAGGTCGTTCGGCGGCTCGTTCGCGAAGTCCCGCGCGCGATTCGCCCACCGCGCGACGACGGCCGCTCGCTCGGCCGTCTCGCGGACGGCCTCGTCGCCGCCCACGAACACGATCCCCTCGAGCTCTTCCTTCCGGCCGGCGGTCTTCCGGACTCCCGGGTCGTAGCCGCCCAGAAGAACGCCTTCGACGACGGCGCGCGCCTGTTCCTCGGGTGAGAGCGGGAGTGAGTCGTCGAGAACCCAGCCGAGCGGCCCTCCACCGGCGGAGATGAGCCGGGTGACAGCGGCCGCTGCGACGCGGAGTGCATCCCCGTCGATCTCGGTGCCGAGACCCGCAACCGCGACGAGCTCGGGGATGTGGAGCAGGATCGCCTTGCCGGACTCGCCGCGGAAGCCTTCGGCCTCGAGCAGCTGCGCGATTCGTTCGCCGAGCGGGCCGGACGGAGGCTCACCCTCGCGAATTGCGAGTGCGACGACCCGGGCCTCGACGGCAAGGGGGTCGGGGCCCGATACCGAAACCTCCATAAGACGGGCGATGCTAACTCAGTGACAACTCCGAAAAGGTTTTCCCGCGCTTAATCATTTCCTGATCCCGGCCGATGAGACTGACCCTATGAGCACGTTCCTGCGGCACTCTGCTCCTGTACGTCTCCGACCCGATCCTCCGACCGTCGAGGATCTCATCGGGTGCATTGCCGATCTCGTCCTCGCGAGGCAGGCCCTGCGCGCGAACGGCTCGGATCGAGAAGCGCTCGAGCGCAACAGGTCAGAGCTCGTCTCGGCGCACTGGGACCTCTCGCACGCGCTCATCGAGCGCCATTACCGCCCGGCAGCCTGATTCGCGGCGGCGAAAGAGTCTTCTAAGCCGACCGTAGTCGCCGCTGACGACCGGAGGCTGCCCGGTCGCGTAGCCATTCAGTCAGCTGCTCCGCCGGTGCGGGGCGACTGAGGTAGTACCCCTGCGCCACGTCGCAGCCGAGCGAGACGAGGCGGTTCCACGCCGCCTGGGTCTCGACGCCCTCCGCGACCACGCGAAGGCCGAGGTTTCGGCCGAGGTCGATCGTCGAGCGCACAATGACCTCGTCGTTCTCGCTCTCCTCCATGCCGAGGATGAACGACTTGTCGATCTTCAGCTCGTCGACGGGGAGGCGCTTGAGGTACGCGAGTGAGGAATAGCCGGTGCCGAAGTCGTCGATCGCGAGCTGGACGCCCATCTCGTCGAGCCGAGAGAGGATCTGCATCGCGCGGACGGGGTCGGCGAGGATCGTGCTCTCGGTGATCTCGAGCTCGAGCAGCCGGGGCGGAACCTCCCACCGGGCGAGCAGCTCGCCGACGGTGTCGGGAAGGTGGACGTCGAGCAGGTTCCGGGTCGAGAGGTTGACTGCCACGCAGAGCTCCATCCCCTGAAGTGCCCAGGTCCGGCACTGCCTCAGCGCCTCGTCGAGGACGAACATCGTGAGCGGCGCGATCACGCCGGTCTTCTGCGCGGGCGGGATGAACTCGTCGGGCGGGATCATCCCGCGCTCGGGGTGATTCCAGCGCACGAGCGCCTCGACGCCGTTGATGTCTCCGGTCCGGAGATCGGCCTTCGGCTGATAGTGGAGGACGAGCTGGCCCCGGTCGATCGCGCGGCGTAGCTCGGTGAGCAGTGTGAGCCGATCCGGGCTGTACTCGTCCCGCTCTCGCGTGTACACCTCGCAGCCCGACTGCTCCTTGGCGACGTACATGGCGACATCAGCGCGCTGGAGAAGGCCCTGGACATCCGATCCGTGGTCGGGGAAGAGCGCGATGCCGATGCTCGCCTCCATCTGGAGCGCGAGCCCGTGAATCGTCAATGGCTCCTCGAGCGTCGTGCGCAGCTTGCGGGCAACGGCAACCGCTGCTTCCGCGTCGAGCACCTTCGGGAGGAGGACGCCAAACTCGTCTCCTCCGAGCCTCGCGACCGTGTCGCTCTCCCGCAGCGATTCCCTCAACCGGAGCCCGACCTGCTTGAGGAGCTCGTCTCCGCTCGCATGGCCGAGCGTGTCGTTGACTTCCTTGAACCGGTCGAGGTCCATGATCATCACGGCGGCCGGAACGTGGTCGCGGCGGGCCGAGGCGAGAGCCTGGTGGACGCGATCGTGGAAGAGCGTCCGGTTCGGAAGGTCGGTCAGGGAGTCGTGCAGTGCCTGGTGCTCGTTCACCTCGGCCTGGCGGCGAAGCGTCTTCGAGGCGCCGGCGATGATCCGGAACATGATCCCGTAGAGAACAGCGAGCCCCAGGAAGATCAGCAGCGAGTAGTTGTTCGCCCGGCCACGCACGCCCGCCTCGATCTGCGAGTAGGCAATCGAGATCTGGACGACACCGGCCGGGCGCCGGCCCGAGTCGAGCCACAGAGGCACGTAGACGTCCAGGTTGTCGCCCGTGCGGTGCGAGACCATCTCGCCGCTGAGCGCCTGGCGGACGTCGCTGGAGAGCGGGCTGCGCCGGTTGATCTCTCGGCGCCTGGGTGAGTAGACGACCCGCACCGCACGGTTCCAGACGGTGACCCCCTGGACATGACGCTTGTTCTCGGGGCGGCGGAGAGTCTCGTCGAGGGCGAGGACCTCGGGCTTCGTGAGGCCGAAGACGAGGTCGTGCTGGGAGAGATAGCGCTCGACCTCGCTCCGCGAGACCGCGAGAGCCTGCCTCGTGGCGTCGGCGACTGCGCGCTCTGAGACGCGGCTGTGCAGGTAATGCTGCACGACGACTCCGAGCAGGAGAACCGGGATCAGATTGACGAGCGCAACCTTCCAGAGCAGGCTGATTCGAGCCAGCCTGCTGAGCAACGCCATTGCTTATCGGCCTCCTCAGAGGTGTACCGCAGGACCGTCCTCGGCTCACTCAAGCGGCGTTCTGAGCCTCCGGCGTCCCCCGTTCGAGTGACGGCTAGGGTGCGGCGGTGAGGCGGGAGGTCGACAGGCGGGCGATCGCGGCGCTCTCGGCCGGGCACTTCGCAACCGACTTCTCGAACGGCGCGCTGCCCGCGCTCTTGCCCTTTCTTGTCGGTCGCTTCGACCTGAGTTACACGCGAGCCGGCGCAGTGGTGCTCGTCTCGGCACTCGCGTCCTCGATTCTCCAGCCGCTCTTCGGGATCTGGTCGGACCGGCGAGGAGCCGTCTGGCTCTTGCCCGTGGGAGTGGCGCTGGCCGGGCTCGGCATGGCGCTTGCGGCTGCGTCCGGGTCGTATCTGCTCTGCCTCGTCTTCGTGACGATCTCCGGGCTCGGAACCGCCGCCTATCACCCGGAAGGCTCCAAATACGCCAATTACGTGAGCGGGGCGCGCCGGGCGAGCGGGATGTCGCTCTTCTCTATCGGAGGCAATCTCGGAGTGGCGATGGGTGCGATCTCGACCGCGCCGCTCCTGCTCCTCTTCGGTCGGACGGGCGGTCTGTTGCTGGCGCTTCCCGCCCTGGCAGTCGGTGTGCTCCTCCTGGTCACCATGCCGTATCTGCGCAGCTTCGACCCCGGGCGGGAGCGAGCGCAGTCCTGGGCCGGTGAGGATCGGCCCGGCGCGCTCGCGCTGCTTCAGGGCGTCGTCACGTGCAGGAGCGTGGGGTGGTTCGGGCTCCTGACGTTCGTCCCGCTCTGGGCCGTGTCGCTCGGCCACTCCGAGGCTTACGGGAACAACCTTCTCTCGCTCATGCTCTTCACGGGCGGAGTGGGGACGCTCGCGGCCGGGCCGATTGCCGATCGCATCGGGCGCCGGCCCGTGCTGCTCGCGAGCCTCGTCGCCACGCCGCCGCTCACGCTCGTCTTCATCGCCGTTGGCGGTGCGGTCGGCGCGGCCGCGCTCGCCCTGGTCGGCGTCTGCGTCGTCGGCACCTTCGGAGTCATCGGCGTGATGAGCCAGGAGTACCTTCCGAGCCGGATCGGCCTCGCCTCGGGGATCACCA
>JBKJWJ010000339.1:0-2805 GCA_046716905.1 Gaiellaceae bacterium | reverse complement strand
GGGCACGACTTGGGCCTGTGCTCGACCGGTTCTTCGAGGACGTGCTCGTGATGGCCGAGGACGCGAAAGTGCGGGAGAACCGACTCCGGCTCCTGCTCGAAGTACGAGACACGCTAAGTGCCCTGGGCGACCTGAGCCAGATTCCTCGCTAACAGCACTTAACCGACGCGCAACCTCGTTCTCAGGTGGCTCTTAGGGGCAACCGGTTCCATGGGAGCACACAACGCCACGAAAGGACTTTGATGAGCAAGCAACTGACAGCAATCGCCGCGGCGCTCCTGCTCGGAGCCGGCGTCGGAGGGGCAGTGGGCGCGGCAGTCGCGCTCCAGACCGACTCCGACTCGGACGCCGGGGGAGCGACGGCAGTCGCGGGCGAGCCGATCGCTGAGACAACGTCGTCGACGGCCGCGCTCTTCAAGCGGGTCAAGGACGCCGTCGTCGAGGTTCACGCGTCGAACTCGTCCAGCGAGACGCCCTTCGGAGAACAGTCGCCCGGGCAGGCGACCGGCTCCGGCTTCGTCATCGACGAGGAGGGCCACATCGTCACGAACCAGCACGTCGTCGACGGTGCCCAGTCCGTGCGGGTCGAATTCTCCGACGGGACCGAGGTCGACGCGGAAGTCGTTGGCACCGATCCCTCCACGGACGTCGCCGTGCTGGACGTCGACCGCCCGAGTTCCGAGCTCACGCCCCTGTCGTTCGCATCCACCGGCTCGCTTGAGGTGGGTAACCCGGTGATCGTTCTCGGCAGCCCGTTCGGGCTCGAGGGCACGCTGACGACCGGCGTCATCAGTGCGATCGGGCGGGAGATCCAGTCCCCGAACGGCTTCACGATCGAGAACGCGGTGCAGACCGACGCTTCTCTCAACCACGGCAACTCCGGCGGGCCCGTGCTCGACACGCAGGGCCGTGTCGTCGGCGTCGCCGCGCAGATCCGGAGCGAGTCGGGCGGCAGCGACGGCGTCGGCTACGCCATTCCCGGCGAGACCACCAAGCGTGTCGCCGCCGAGCTGATCGCGAACGGCAAGGTCGTCCACGCCTATCTCGGCGTCAGCCTGGAGGACGACGGAGCCGCGAAGCTCGTCGGCGTTCGCTCTGGCAGTCCGGCGGCCAAGGCCGGCCTCCGCAACGAAGACGTCGTCATCGAGGTGGACGGTGAGTCCATCGAGACCGGCGACGAGCTCCGCGAGGCGATCGACGCCAGGAAGCCCGGCGACGAGCTGAAGCTGACCGTCCGCCGCGGCGACGAGGAGCGCGAGTTCACGGTCGAGCTCGGCACACGCCCCGACACCGCCCAGTAACCAAGTCCCCTCCCCGAACGCCATGGCCCGGTGAAAGTCACTGGGCCATGGCCGTTTCGGCTGGCCCGGCGGTACGCTCCGTCCATGGCGATGGTCGAGCTGCACGTGATCTCGGACGCCACCGGCGCGACCGCCAAGCGGCTCGTTCAGGCGCTCGAAGCCCAGTTCCCGGATCAGGAGTTCGAGGACATCGTCCACCCGCGGGTCGAGACGGTGGACGACCTGCGGCTCGCAGTCGAGCGGGCGAAGGGCCGTCCCGCGGTGATGCTCTACACGCTCGTCGCACAGGAGCTCCGCGAGGCGATGCGAGCCCTCTGCCGCAGCGCCCGCGTGCACTACTGCGACATTCTCGGTCACCCGATCGACGCGGTCGCGCGTGTCTCGGGCGCGGCGGCGACGATGACGCCGGGCGCCCGGCCTCCGCTCGATTCGAACTACTTCAAGCGGATGGCCGCGATCGAGTTCGCCGTCAAGTACGACGACGGTGTCGGCGGTGGGATGGCCGAGGCGGACATCGTCCTCGTCGGAGTCTCCAGGACGTCGAAGACGCCGCTCTCGATGTACCTCGGCTACCTCGGCTATCGGACCGCGAATGTTCCTGTGGTGAAGGGGATCGAGCCGCCGGCGGGCCTCTTCCGCGTCGACCCGATGAAGGTCGTCGGCCTGACGATCGACGCCGAGCGGCTCGCTGAGATCCGCACCGACCGGGCCCGGCGCCTGGGCGGCAACAACCGGAAGTACAAGGCCCTGGATGAGATCTACGACGAGCTGGAGGCGGCGGAGAAGCTCCACAAGCGCCTCGGCTGCCCGGTGATCGAGATCTCCGAGCTGTCGATCGAGGAAACCGCTGCCCGGGTGATCCAGGTGCTCGAGCAGCGTCAGCGGGCCGCGGCCACCGCGTCGTGAACCCATCCGCAGCCGAGGCTCGTGCAAAGCCCATCCCGCTCTGGCGCTGGGCGCTGTGGTGGTCGCTCCTCGGCGTGGCAGGCGTCCTCTTCTACTTCCTGCTCGCGCCGTTCTGGCTAGGCCTGCGCGGCCTGGCGTGGATCGCGGAGTTCAGGGCTCGTCGCTGAACGAGAAGCGGCTCCCGGTTGGGAACCGCTTCTTCGGCCGCATGATCTTTGTGAATATGCGCACATGTTGTGAAGCTTGTCTAGAGGGAGTCGCTATATACGAGCCAGCTCGAAGACGTGCTCGAGCCCGTCCTCTTCGTCGATCCGCTCCCCCGTCTTGACGAAACCGAGCTTGCGGACGATCGCGAGGGACGGAGCGTTTTCCGGGGACACCGACAGCACGAAGTGGCGAATGTCGGCCCGTTCCTCGGCCATGTCCATCAGCATCACGACCGCCTGTGTCGCATAACCGTTACCGCGCCAAGCCGGAAAGATCTTGTAGCCCAGCTCGACGGCCGCCTCGTTCTGCGTCGAGTTGATCCCCGGTGGCCCGTGGTAGCCGGCGTGGCCGATGAGGGTTCCGTCGAGCACCACCGCGCTCGGGCACCAGG
>JBKJWJ010000338.1:0-3123 GCA_046716905.1 Gaiellaceae bacterium | reverse complement strand
CAGATCAGTGGCTCGAAGCAGGAGAGTCCCGCCCGAGCGGACCGTGCGCGTAGCGAGCCGAACACGCGGCGGGGTCTCGTCTCCGATCCAGTAGCGGAAGGCGTACGGGCCAGCCCCGGCTTTCGTCGTGCTGTCGAACACGACGTGGTAGAGGCCGGGGCTCGGCCGGATCACCGCCGACACCGGTGCCGGCTGGTTGAAGGTCGGCAGGTAGGGGTTCGTGGTCAGCGGGAGCGACGTCGGGCCGGCTTGGCGGTTCTCGTCCGCAGCGAGCACGATCCGGGGCTGTACGCGCACGCCACGTCCCCGTTCGAGGATCGCGACGCCGAAGTTCGCAGCCGGTCGTCTAAGACGGATACGGAAAACCTGCTCAGGCCCCCGAAGGACGCGGTCGATTCCGCTACCGGTCGGGTTCTCCGGGTAGCGGTACGCCGAGACCAGTGCCCGTTTCCCGCGGGTATTTCCGCGGTAGGTGCCCGTGCGGCTTAAGGGTCGAGCGGGGTGGAGGCCCAGCCGTGGGGCCGTGACCCTGCCCCAGAACGGAATGCGACGTGTCTCCGCACCGCGGCTGAGAACGACGAAGCCTGAGCTCTCGCCAAGTCGCGCGCCGCGGAGCGTCAGGGTCAGGGATCCGGGCACGACGACGCGGCGTGCCGTCGTGATGCCGCTTGCCGCGACCTGCCACTCCCCGGCTCCGCCGCCAGCGTCCGAGAGGCTCACCCTCCTCACGGCGGCCCGGCCACGGCGGACAAGGCCGAATGAGACCACGGACGGCGCGGGGAAGACCAGGGGGTTGTCCGCCCGAGGGAGATCTGCGAACCCACCGCCCTGCCTCGTCGTCGATGCCTCTCTCGATCCTTCACGAGCAGGCAGTGCAGTCGCGACCAGGGCGGCCTTGATCTGCATCGGTCGCCAGGTCGGGTGTCGTTGGCGAAGCACGGCCGCGGCACCGGCGATGTGCGGCGTCGCCATGCTCGTCCCGCTCAATGTCTCCCAGGTGCCCTCCCGCGGGGGGAAGGATGAGAGGATCGAGACACCGGGCGCGGAGAGCTCGGGTTTCAGGCGAAACGAGAGGGGCGTCGGGCCGGCGGCCGAGAACGACGCCATCTCTCGCTGGAGGGAGGTTGCGCCGACGGTTATCGCCGACGGAGCCGAGCCGGGAGACGAGACGGAGCCTCGGCCGAACGCCCCGAAATCATTGCCGGCTGCGACGACCGAAACGACGCCGGCTGCCGCCGCTCCTTCGATCGCGCGCACCACGAGATCGCGTGCGGGCGAGATCTCCGGCTCGCCGATCGAGAGGTTCACGACGTCCATCCCGTCCATCACGGCCGCCTCGACACCAGCGGCAATCTCGGGGGAGTTCCCGTCCAGGCCGACGTTTGACACCGTCGGGATCGTCAGGACCCGGTAATTCCCGATGTACGCCCGCGGAGCGACGCCGGAGAGGGATCGGCGGCCTCCGCCTACGACAGCCTGAGTTCCGTTGTTTCCGGCTGCGATCCCGGCGACGTGCGTCCCATGCTCGGACTGCTCCGCGTCGAACGGAAGGTCGGCGTTCCGGGCCTTGGGCGACGGCGGAGGAAAGGAGCGTGCTGCGATGACCTTGGCGGTGGTGTAGGCGGTCTGGCCCTTGGGGAAGCCTGGCGGCATGACGTAGCCCACGGGGTCGAAGAACTGGTGCCGCTGGTCGACGCCGTCGTCGATGATCGCGATCTTCATCCCCTGTCCGGCGGTCGCGAGCGCAGGGCCCCAGACCGCAGGGGCACCGATCGCCGACGGGCTGCGGTCGAGCTGGGGCCGGTAGAGCGAGCTCCTGTGAACCTCTGCGACTCCGTCGACGCGCTCGAGGCGCCCTACCGCCTCCACCGGAACGACGACGGCGAGGCCGTTCAGGACGACCCGGTATCGCCAGCGGATCTGGGCTTCCGGGATCGCGTCGTGGATCCGGCCGGCAACCTGATCTTGCTCCACGCGGAGCCGGGTAAGGCGTCGCAGAGTGGCGTGCGCGCCGAGATCGAGGCGGCCGCGCGAGCGGGGGAGGGAGCCGCGGGAAGCGGCCGGCGAGGAGAGCTCGACCACGACCTCGACCAGCCGCCCTGAGCCCTGCGGCGTCGGAGCTCGCGCAGAAGCCAGCGCAGGGAGCGCCGTCAACAACAAGACCCCGAGAAAAACCGCCCTCTTCAGACGCTAAATCGTACGCACAGCTCGTTAAGAACCTGCGCGTGAACTGCAGTTCCCCCAGAGCCCTCTGGAGCCTCGTCGAGCCGAGTCCTGAGCATCCCGATATGACTCCACCCGCTTGAAGGGCCGGTCGAAGACGAAGACGGACGCGTACCCCTCCGTCACCAGCCTGCGGCCCAGGTCGTCCGACTCCCCGAGCAGGACGTACGCCAGCACGCGCTCGAACCGGTCGCGCTCGCCCTGAGTGGCGTCGAGGACGAGCCGCACGCGCTGCCCGTCGGCCAGCGCTCGAGCCCGCGCCCTGGCCTCTCCGCCGAAGCACTCGGCAGGGTTCAGCTCCGGCGCGTCGATCCCGAGCAGACGGACCCGTTCCTCCCGTCCGCTGTCCAGCTCCACGCGAAGCGTGTCCCCGTCGGCGACGCGCGTAACCGTTCCGCGCAGCTCGTCGCCGACCGGCTCCGGACCACCCGTGTCGACGAGGCTCAGCACCAGGGCGACGATCAGGGCGGCGACGACGAGGAGGGCGACTATGCGGATGAGAGGACTTGAACCTCCATGTGGTTCTCAGCAGGATGGCGGGCGGTTCGGCGACGTGGCGTGAAGTGGCTTTCGCTACCAGCCCGAACTTGACTACGCGAAGCGACCGACCGCGAAGGACAGCCAGCTATTTGCTTCCGTGAATCACCAATAAGCTCAGATGCAAGGCCGCTAGCGCGCGCCGCGCGGAACGCCGCACGGCCGCATCGCGACGCAACGCTGCCAGTCGATGTCCTTCGCGATCTCGACGTTCCCGTTGCCGATCATCACGCGCCGTTTGCCGCTTCCGTCAGGATTCATGACCCAGATGCCGCCGCCCAACGTGGCGGCGATGTTCTTCCCGTCCGGCGCCCACACGACGCGACTCCACCCGACGTCCCGGGACTTGCGTTCTGCGATCCG
>JBKJWJ010000337.1:0-3541 GCA_046716905.1 Gaiellaceae bacterium | reverse complement strand
CCGGTTCTCGATCATGTGCCCGTACTCGTGGCCGATGACCGCACCGTCGTAGTCGCCGTCCACGCACGGTGCGTAGAAGGCGCCGGCAAGCGGCTGCCACAGGTACATGTTCGTGATGGACATCGTCCCGTCCGGCAGCGTCAGCATGTTCGCGTTGTCGCGGGCGGCATAGCCGTTCGGGTCACCGCCGAGGCGCGCGCCCTCCTGGACGTCACCGATGATCCCGTCTCCGGGAGCCGTAGGCGGCCCGGTCGGGTGCCACGGAGGCGGCGGCGAGACGGCAGGTCCGAAGTTCACGTCCTGCGCATTCCACCGCTGCTCGTTGAACCCGAGCCACCACGACCAGTCGTGCATGCGGTTGTGCTGCACGAAGAGATTCGTGGTTGCGGCCTCGATGTCGTTTTGCCCGGGCGTAGGCCCGGTGTAGTTCGCAGGGCTGCACAGCGTGTTGAACCACACGTTCGTCCACGGGTAGACATAGTCCCGCGTGGCGCTGATGGGCATGTACTGCGTCGGCCCCGGGAGGAAGTGCTGTCCGGGAGGGCCGCCGTCCCAGGACTCCGCCGAGCGCGCGTTGTTCCCGTCGGTCGTGAAGGTCGGCGTCATCGCCGGCGGTTGCACGTCCCACGGCTGCTTGGGCGGTGGGGCGCCCTCAGAGGGAAGGTAGTCGCACGACGGAGCCGGCGACCAGCACCAGATCTCTCGAATGTCGGTGCTGGGGTACCCCCACGGATACTGGTTGCCACCGACGATCGGATAGGCGGGGAAGACCTTCCAGCGGGGGTTGTCCGCCAGATTGTCGACCAGGCTGCTCCGGCGCAGGATGCGGCCATTCCTGGCATCGACGAGAGACTCGTACGCCGAGTCGGCACCCTCGAGCAGGCTGGTGACGATGGTCTGATAGGCCGGGACTACGCCTCCGCGCGGAGTTGGCAGGGCGACCAGACGGGCCCGCTGAGGGCCCGAGACTCCGTCGAGGCGCATGAGCGTCCAGCCCCCCTCCGCCTTGAGTCGCTCGACGTCCACCACGCTCGCGGCGTCACCGACGTTGCGGGCTGCGCGGAAGAGCGCCTCACGAGGGCTGAGGCGCACCGAGCCGCTGAGGCCGGCGTCGCTCGTCAATGAGGAGGAGACCGAAACCACGCTCCACCCCGACGTACTTTTGCGCAAGCCCAGGGTCACGAGGCCCTCTGGCAACGCGACCAGGCCACCGAAGGTCTGGCGGAACATGACGGCCCTTCCCTGCCGGCCAAACGCGTGGGTCTGCCAGTGGCTCAGCCCGGCAAGCGAGGCGAGGCGGAAGAGGCGCTTGTTCGCGGCGAGCCAGGTCCGCGAGGCTCGATACGCCGAGCCTCGAAGGTTCGTCCCGAGGGAACCGCGAGAGCGGATCAGCGTCTGCGGCGTCCCGAAGCGGTTCCAGGTCGCCGTCGCGCCAAGGCGCTTGACGGCGGCCTTCTGTGCCGCGGTCGGCGCGACCTTGCCGGTGCGGGCGTCGAAGTCTGCGAGTTCATTGGCGTGTTCCTCTCGAACGTCCGCGACCGCGAAGCTCGCGGAGGGAACCGTGATGGCGGCCAGTGCGATGAGCGCGAGCGGGACGAACGCCCGCCAGCGGAGGCGCATGCGACCGCCCAGGTGATTCCTGGGCATTATCTCTCTCCCTTTCCTCGGTCAAATAGGCGACTCAGTATTAACCCCCCGCTCGCCTGCGGTGTCAAGACGAGAAAAACACAGGTTTAAGGAGCTAGAGGAAGGGTCAAGCACATCGACAGCGGCGAAGCGCATGGCGACGCCCTTAAGGCGCGTCGTCAAGAAGAAGAACGAGGGGCCGGCATTTGCCGGCCCCTCGACAGTGCGAAAGGACTAGCGACCACTCGTGGCCACTGTCATCGGCTACCAGCCGAGCAGGTTGAAGATGCGGTTCTCGTCCGAGTCGTCGTGGTCACCGTCGCCATCGTCGTCGTGGCCGTCTCCGTCGTCGTCTTCGTCACCGTCACCGTCGTCGTCGACGTCATCGTCGCCGTCGCCGTCGCCGTCGCGGGGCGGCTGGTTCTCGAAGCCGAAGACATCGAAGCCGCGGAGCATGTCGCCGGTTGCGATCTTGCCCTTGTACTCCTTCGCCGACCAAGTGTCGGCCCCGGGCATGATGTTCCACCCGAGCGTGTTGCCCCAGGTCGTCCGGCTGTCCTCCGCGGTGCCGTCGGTGTCGCTCGGCGGCCGCGAGAAGTCGACGTGCCAGGTGCCCGCGCCGTACCACGCCGTCACGAGCTGGCGGTTCGGAAGGCGAGAGACGCCGTCGAAGCCCGGCGCTGCCGGGCCGGGTGAGGCGGTGCCGTTTCCACCGATCCGGAAGACGTGCACTGTGCAGCCGCGCTCGAGGCGCGGGAGGCTGCTCAACGTTCGCCTCGTGTTGAGCGCGTCGATCGCCTCCTGAACGGGATCTGGCCCGAGGGCCGGGTTCGGGTTCACATAGAAGCCGAGCTTCTTCGGGTTTGATGGAGTCGCACCGCGCGATCGCGAGACGCCCTCGATCTCACCGAGCGCAAGGAAGTGGAGGCCTCCGAGGCGTCCGCTTGTGTTCGAGTTGGGCTGGCTGTTGCAATCAGTATTCGACGTGCCGCCACCCTTCTCGTCCGCGATGACGAGGATCTTCTGGTCGGGTGTCACGTCCGCCTGGTGCGAGAGATCGATCACTTCGGACGTGCTCTGCTCCTCGCCGGTCGCGTTCGGGATGATCGCGATCGTCCGCACGGTGATCGGCGGGCAGAGGACGCCCGCCGGATGCCGGCCGTTCGGCGGGCAGGTCGCGTTGAGAACGTTGCTGACGTCGACGATCCAGGTTGAGTTGAGCGCCGCGACGTACATCGTCCTGCCGTCGCGCGAGAAGAAATGGTCGTGCGGCCGGAACAGGCCGCAGGGCGTGTCCGACCGAATGTCGGTCTGAGCTCGATCTGGCTGACAGCTCGCAGTCGACCGGACGCCGTTCGGGTCTGAGCCGAGCGCAGGCGCTGCCGGGCGCTGCATCACGATGCACGTGACCGGCCCAGGAGACTGAGCGCGCCCTTCGCACCTTTCTGGGGTTGCCCGCGAGCCGTCGATCAGTCGGTAGCGATGCTTCGGGAACGGAACGGGATTGGCCCTCAGGCTCTCGCGATTCTCACCCGCCGTCGACGGCCGCATGTCGATGACGTCGACTGCCCAATCGGAGCAGCAGTTTGAAATACCGAACCACGTGCCCGTCGGGTTGTAGGTGGCGTTGTGCGCGCCGCCCGATGGGTTCGCTATGCAGGTCGGGTTGGTGACCACAAACGGACGCTGGCCCGCAAGTGTGTCCTCGAGCGGCGCCAGCGGGAGCGGTTGCGGATATGCCGGCGGCAGGGGCTCCTGACCGAGCTGGCCCTGGGTGGCCGCCTGGGCGTTGTAGACGAGCCGGTAGATGTCGACACCCTGGTCGTTCGCGTCCGGGTAGTTCTGCTTGAGACACGTCGACGTGGTCGACGGTTCGCCCGCGACGCCGTCGAACGACGTCAGGACGACGTTCCCA
>JBKJWJ010000336.1:0-2863 GCA_046716905.1 Gaiellaceae bacterium | reverse complement strand
CGAGGTCGATCGCCTTGTCCGGGAGCTGGCGGTCGGCGATGTAGCGGTCGGAGAGCACCGCAGCGGCGACGAGCGCGGCGTCTCTGATCCGGACTCCGTGGTGCGCCTCGTAGCGCTCTTTGAGCCCACGAAGGATCGCGATCGTGTCCGGAACGGACGGCTCGCCGACGAGGATCGGCTGGAAGCGCCGCTCGAGCGCCGCGTCCTTTTCGATGTGCTTGCGGTACTCGTCGAGCGTGGTCGCGCCGATCGCGCGGAGCTCGCCGCGCGCGAGCATGGGCTTGAGCATGTTCGCGGCGTCCACGGCGCCCTCGGCCGCGCCGGCGCCCACGATCGTGTGCAGCTCGTCGATGAAGAGGACGATCTGGCCCTCGGCGGACTGGATCTCGGGCAGGACGGCCTTCAGCCGCTCCTCGAACTCCCCGCGGTACTTCGAGCCGGCGAGCAGGGCGCCGATGTCGAGGCCCCACACGCGTTTGCCCTTCAGTCCCTCCGGGACGTCGCCGGCCACGATTCGCTGGGCGAGGCCCTCGGCAATCGCGGTCTTCCCGACGCCGGGGTCGCCGATCAGCACCGGGTTGTTCTTCGTCCGGCGCGAGAGGACCTGGATCACGCGGCGGATCTCCTCGTCCCGGCCGATGACCGGGTCGAGCTTGCCCTGCTCCGCGAGCTCGGTCAGGTCGCGGCCGAACTTCTCGAGCGCCTGGTAGCTGCCTTCTGGATCCTGCGAGGTCACGCGCTGGCCGCCACGGACGTCTTGGAGCTTCGCAAGGAGTGGATCGCGTGGAACGACGTCGAGCGCGAGGAGCAGGTGCTCGGTGGAGACGTACTCGTCGTCCAGCTCCCGGGCCTCGTCGGATGCACGGTCGAGAACCTTCGAGAAGGCGGCGGAGACGCGCGGCTGCTGCGCGCCGCCCTGGACGGACGGCTTCGCGCTCAACGTTGCCTCGGCCTGGACGCCGAGAGTTGTCGCATCCGGGACGAGCTGCTGTGGCAGCTCTTGGTCGAGGAGCGCGAGCAGCAGGTGCTCGGGATAGATCTCGGGATTGCCGGTACGGCGTGCGACCTCCTGCGCGGCGCCGACGGCCTCCTGGGATTTCAGTGTCAGCCGGTTGAAGTCCATCTATCGCCTCCGGGCAGGCAGCGTCGGCTCCTGCCAGAGCACGAGCTCGCGCTTGTACTGCCGCTCGACGTCGCGCATCTCCGCGCGCAGCTCGCGCTCCATGCGCTCCATCCGCCGCTGCATGCGATTCATCTGATCCTCGAGCCGAAGCACCATCTCGACGCCGGCGAGGTTCAGTTTGAGCTCGGTCGTGAGGCGCTGGATCAGCCGGAGACGCTCGACGTCGGACTCCGAGTAGAGGCGTGTGTTCCCCGAGGTCCGCTTCGGCCGGACGAGGCCCTTCTGCTCGTAGATCCGCAGCGTCTGCGGGTGCATGCCGACGAGGTCGGCGGCGACGGAGATCATGTAGCGAGGCCGGTCGTCGATCACGAGACCTTCTTCAACTCTTCGAGCAGCTCGCGCTGCTTCTTGTTCAGCTTCTTCGGGACCTCGAGTTTCAGCCGGGCGAGGACGTCGCCCTTTCCGCCCTTCAGCTTCGGTGCGCCGCGGCCCTTGATCCGGAGCAGCTTTCCGTGCTCCGAGCCGGCCGGAATCTTCATCGAGACCGGGCCTTCCGGCGTCGGCACGTCGACCTCGGTTCCGAGCGCTGCGTCGGCGAGGCTCACCGGCACCTCGACGACGAGGTCGGCGCCGCGCCGCTCATAGGTCAGTGAGTCGGCTACGCCGGTGACAACGAAGAGGTCGCCCGTAGGTCCACCCCCGGTACCCGCTTCGCCCTTGCCCTTGATCCGAATCCGTGTGCCGTCCCTGACCCCGGCCGGGATCTTCACCGAGTAGCGTCGCGTCCGCCGTTCGCGACCTGACCCGCGGCATGCGGGACAGGGATCCTCGATCACGGTGCCGTTGCCCCGACAGCGCGCGCACGGCTGGGAGAGCGCAAAGAGCCCCTGGCTCTCGGAGGTAACTCCACGGCCCCGACACTCGGGACAGACCTTCGGCGAGGTTCCGGGCTTCGCACCCGAGCCGCCGCAGTCACTGCAGGCGGTCTCGACCTGGACGGGGATCTTGGTCTCGATCCCCTTCAGCGAGTCCTCGAAGGAGAGGCTGACCCGGACTTCGAGGTCGGCGCCGCGCTCGGCGCGCGTGCGTTGCTGCGCCCCTCCCCGCCCGCGGCCGAAGATCCCGCCGAAGAGGTCGCCGAGGTCGGCCGCGTTGAAGTCGCCCTCGAAATTGAATCCGCCGCCGCCGCTCGGGTCGAAGCCTTTGCGCCCGGCCGCCGAGCCGAACTTGTCGTAGGCCTTGCGCTTCTCCGGATCCGAGAGGACGTCGTAGGCCGTCTGGATTTCCTTGAAGCGCTCTTCGGCCGAGGCGTCACCCGGGTTCTTGTCCGGGTGGTGCTCGCGGGCAAGCCTCCGATAGGCCTTCTTGATCTCGTCGGCCGGGGCCCCTTTGGAGACGCCGAGCGCCGCGTAGAGGTCCTTGGCTGCCGTCGCCACGCTACGCGTCCGGGGCTGGCGCCTGCGGCGCGTCCTTCGGGCCGGCGACGACCACGCGGGCCGGCCGCAGGACTCGGTCGCCGAGCCGGTAGCCCTTCTGAAGCACCTCGATGACGCTGCCCTCCTCCGCCTCCGAGGGTTGGGAGAGAAGCGCCTCGTGAACGTGTGGGTCGAACTTGCCTTCGGTCGAGACCTCTTCGAGACCTTCCTTGCGGAGGACGTCCGCGAAGGATCGAGCCACGAGCGCAACACCTTCCTCGAGCTTGGCGCCCTCGTGAGCCTCCACTGCCTCGAGCGTCCTCTC
>JBKJWJ010000335.1:0-5648 GCA_046716905.1 Gaiellaceae bacterium | reverse complement strand
CTCCCTCGTTGTACGCGTCGAGCACCTGCTGCCACGGATCGCTCTGGGTCTGCTTGAGGCCGAGCGAGATCCGCTGGCGGTCCCGGTCGATGTCCAGCACCTTGACCTCGACCGTCTGGCCGATCTCTAGCACCTCGGAGGGATGGTTCACATGGCTCCACGAGAGCTCCGAGATGTGGATCAGGCCGTCCATCCCGTCGAGGTCGACGAAGGCGCCGAAGTCGACGATGTTCGAGATCTGGCCCTCGACGACGTCACCCGGCTGGAGGCGGTCGAGAATCTGCTGGCGCTGCTCCTTGCGCTCGTCCTCGAGGACTGCGCGGCGCGACAGCACGACGTTGTTCCGCGATCGGTTGAGCTCGATCACCTTGGCGCGAAGCTCCTGGCCGAGGAACTCGTCCAGATCCTGGACGCGACGGATGTCGACCAGCGACGCCGGCAGGAAGCCGCGGACGCCGAGGTCGAGGATCAGACCACCCTTCACGACCTCGATCACCCGCCCGATGATCGTCTCACCGGACTCCGCCTTCTGCTCGATCATCTTCCAGGCGAGCTCGAATCGTGCGCGCTTCTTCGAGAGGATCAGGCGACCCTCTGCGTCCTCCTTCGTGAGGACGAGCGCATCGACCTCCTCGCCGACCTTGACCTCGTCGTCGGGGTTGACCGAGCGGCGAATCGAGAGCTCGGAGAGCGGGATGACACCCTCCGACTTGTAGCCGATGTCCACGAGGACCTCGTCCTTGTCCACGCGCACAACGGTGCCGTGCACGACCTCCCCCTCGTTGATGGTCGGGAAGGTGGACTCGTAGTCCGGGATCATCTCGCCCTCGGGGCCCTCGGTCCAGACCCCGGGGTCGTCTAGATGCTGCGGCTTGTCAACGGTGTCGCTCACCACGAGCGCCGGAGTATATCTACGCTTTTTCCGCTAATTGATGCGCCGGAGAAAGTCGCGGACTGCTCCGAGATAGGCCCCTTGCGCCTCGACCATGCTCATGTGGCCGGCGCCCTCCAGCTCCAGGTACCGGCTGCCGGGAATCCCCTTGTGGAGGACACGGGCCGCGCGCGGCGTCGTCGTGCGATCTTCGGCGCCGACGAGAACCAGTGTCGGCCTTGTCACCTTCCCGAGGTCGGGCGTGTAGTCGAAGTTGCCATAGCCCGTGCTCGAGAAGTACTGGAGCACCTCGGGCGAGTAGATCGTCCCCCAGCCGAAGTCGGCCGGCGGCTCGCCCGCAAAGTGAAACGGGGTCTGTAGGCGCATCATCTCTGCAGCGTCCTCGTCCGTTCTGAGTGTCTTCTCCATCTCCCATGACTCTGCGATGGGCTTGCCTGCCTCCCCCATCGCCTCGAGCGAGGCCTCGACGTCCTCCATCAGCTTCTCGTCCGAATCGCCGCCTCCGGAGATGACGTAGGCCGCGGCCGTCCCGAGATTGATCGCGTGCCAGGTCGCGATGATCGCGCCGAAAGAATGTCCGAGGAGTGCAAAGCGCTCCAGGCGCAATGCCTCGGCGAGGAGGTCGACGTCCCGTGCGAAGACCTCGAGGCTGAGCGTCTTCGGGTCGACGCGCTCGCTCCGACCCTGGCCGCGTTCGTCAACGTAGAGAACACGAAAGTCCTCCCCGAGCGGATCGAGCCAGGGCCGGAGGTGGGTGTGGTCGAGGCCTGGCCCGCCGTGGAGGACGACTAGCGGCAGGCCGGAGCCCAGCTCCTCGACGGACATTCGGTACCCGTCGGGGAGCAGGACGTCCAGCTCGAGCTTCAGCCCGTGAAGGGCGGCCGTAGCGCCGGGCCGGCGCTCAGCACGAGGTTCACCCGCGTGCCCCTGGCCACACGAATGCCGGGCCGCGGATTCTGCGTGAGCACCCGGCCACGTGCCCTGGCCGCCGAGTTCCGTCGGTACACCGGTCCGACCCGGCAGCCCGCCTGCGCGATCGCCGCACGTGCCCGTGCCAGCGTCCGGCCTTGGACGTCCGGAATACGGCAGTACGTTGCACGCGGATTCCGCGGCTGCGGCTGAGGCTGCGGCGCTGGCTGTGGCTGTGGCGCCGGTTGCGGCTGAGGCTGTGGCGCGGGCTGGGGTTGCGTTTGCTGCCCGGTCGGATAGGAGAAGATCGCGACGCTCGGATCGTGGTCGCTCGCGCCCCTCGGTCCGTCGCCCGGATGATCCGCCGGCCAGTCCGCGTTCACGTGGGCTACCCGCACCTGGGCCAGTTCACCCCGCTGCAGCGGGCTCATGAACATGGAGTCGAGCACCTGCGCCTGTCCCTGGAAGACGTACGAGTACGCAGACGCGGGCACCTCGGCGACAAGCACGTCGTAGCTGTTGGTCAAGCCGGCGTCGTACAAGGCCTTCAGCTGGTCGCTCGGATGCCGTGGATGCCCCGCCGGGAACGGGTCGTCGGGTCGGGGGAAGACGTTGAAGTCGCCACCCGTGATCACCCGCCTCTCCGCGGGCGAGCTCGGCAGGGCCGCAACGATCGCCGCGTTGTAAGCCGCTTGCTCCTGGCGCTGGCCGACACGACGGTCCGGCCCGCTCGAGAAATGGTTGCTGATCACGTACACGTCGAAGGAGCGCCCCACGCCCACGGCGGGCAGCCAGATCCGGAAGAGGCCCACCTGCGGCGCCCGGGTGTAGACGTTGCTGCCGTCCGTACCCGTCGACCTGTCGACGTCGGCCGGGAGCACGGCATTCAGAGCCTTCGGGTTCTGCGTCTCACGGTTGTAGAGGAGGCCGGAAGAGCGGTAGGACACGGTCGGCTCGTTTCCGAAGACTGGATGATCCGTCGAGACCGGTACCAGCTGCGCGCGGTCGGTCCTGAAGAGGAACGCGGAGATGATTCCCCGGTCGTCCCGGCCGTCGCGGTCGTTGGCCGCCTGGTAGGCCGGCCCGCCCGCTGCGGCGATTTTGAGCGCGAGCTCCTGGAGCGTGTCGGGGCGTCCGTCGGCGTTGTCGATACTGCCGCAGCTCATCGCGCCTCCGGAGACCGAGCAGATGTCCTGGTCCTCCGCCTCCTGCACCATCACGATCTCGGGCGACTTCAAATCTCCGACGATCTGCTGGGCAAGCTCGTCGAGGTGAGCCTGGTACACGGCTTCGCTCGCCGGGACGTAGTCGAACGGCGGAGTGACGCCGGGGCACCCCGAATTACCCGCGAAGTCGCAGCCGTCGTTCGGGTCATCGCGATAGTCGTAGAGGTTCTCGACGTTGAAGGTCGCTACCGAGTATTCGGAAGGGCGCCGCGGCTCGCGCGGCGGCGCATTCGTTGATGGATCAATTCCCGGCTCGTGCTCGAGTTGTTGCGCGGTCATCACGGCGTACTTCGAGAACGTGAAGTACAGGCCGCCCGTGGGGGTGTTCGTGACGGTGTCGAACACACGGGCTGGTGAGATGAGCGTGGTGCTGTCGCCCGTCGTCGCCTTGATGCCGATGCTTCCGATCATGATCCGATAGCCGTTCCCGTCGTCCCATGTCTCGGGCTTGTTGTCGAACGGGTGCGGATCGCGGAACGACCGCCGGGTGAAGAGGTTCTCTCGTTGCGCGATCGGATGATCAGCGTGCGCGACCCAGACTTCTCCGTCGGCGGTGCCCGAGAAAACGTCGCGATCCGCGATGACGACGCTGCCCGCGGGCACCTGCGCCCGCATACCCTCGCGGCGCTCCCAATACCGGTTTGCCTGCGCAAGGTCGTCCGGCGGCTCGGTGGAGAAGGGTGGGATCCGCAGGTCGAGCGCGACATCTTCGCTCGGAACCTCGCTGATCACCGTTAGGGCACTACTGAGCTGCGTAAAGGAGAAGAACTCCGATACGCGCCCCTGCAGAACGATCTCGTCTCCGACCTCGGGCGTATATGAGCCGATGGCGGTGTTGCTTCCCATGAACACGAAAATGCCGTCGGAGCTGAGCGGATCGTCATCGTCAGTGGCGTTCGTGTTCTGCAAGAAAAAACCGTTCTGCAAGCTGCCGTTCGACGCCCGCGCGAGTGTCTTCTGGTAGACGACTCCCTGCACCCGCGTAAGGAGATCGGCGTCGTTTCCGCTGGGGGATGCGAACGCGGAGCGGTGTGTTGCCCCATCGGCCGTGTCACTGACCGACCCTTGGACGTAGCCGATCGGAATCGGCGGGCCGGCGACGCGGAAGCTGAACCTGAAGTCGTCCGCCATCGTGTCCGGCGGGTCGTCGGTGTCGTCGTCGTGCACCTCGGCAGCACGAACAGTGACGCGGCAGCTCTCACCCGGCGAGAAATCGGTCGTCGGGTTCAGGGTGTATGCCGTCCGCCCACCTGACACGGCCACGGAATGCTGGCCGCTTGTAGTGCAGGCGACTACGAACGTGTTGCTTGTGACCCCGACTGCGACCGTGAACGTCACAGTGATGTTCGCCGTCCCTGCTACCTCGGGCGCGAGATGCGCGGGGCTGGTGCTCTCGACGCTCGGTGCTCCGCGCGGCCATCGCTGCGGGTCGCTCGCCTTCGGACCTTCGAAGTCCGCTGCGTTGTCGGCAGTGTCCTGCGTTCCGCCCGACTTGCGCTCGAACGCATAGTTCGGGGACGGCGACGTCGTCGGCATCGGCCCAAGGCCCGTTCCCTCCCTGCACTGCGTGCCGCCGATCCCGGTGCTGCCGGCGCCGTCGACGACTGTCGCGGAGTCGTTGAGCGTGACACGCACTCCGGAGTTGTCGCTGAAACCGACGCCGTAGTTCTGGTTTCCAGGGACGGTGCCGGAGTAGCCGCCGGCCGCGTTGTTGACGAAAAGGTAGTGCTCGCCGGGTGCAAGCGCGACACCGGCCGCGACGGTCGCCCGCGTGGATGCCGTGCCGGCTCCGGAGGAACAGCCCTGGAGCCGCCACCCGGAGATGTCGACAGTCGCCGCACCTGCGTTCATGAGCTCGATGAACTCGTCGTTGCCACCGCTCGGCCCGCGAAGCCTGAACTCCGAGATGACGACGCCACTCGTTGACGCCGGCGCGGTTGCCGTGCCGATTCCGACGAGGACCAAGCCCATGAGGGCCACCACCACTAAACGTGCTTTCACGTCCCCTCCCCTTTTCTGACACGGCCCGTGCGGCCAGGAACGAGGGAGTCTACGACGGAAAGCGCGTGCGACCAGAGTTATGTCTTGGCTTCGTTCCAGTCCTCACCGACGCCGATGTCGACGGCGAGCGGCGGGTCGAGGTCGTAGGCGGCGCACATCTCCTGCCGGACGAGGTCCCTCACAGCCGACACCTCCTTCTCCGGCACTTCCAGCAGCAGCTCGTCGTGCACCTGGAGGACGAGCTTCGCGCCCCTCCCCTCATCCCGCAGCCGGCGATGGATGGAGAGCATCGCCTTCTTGATGATGTCCGCGTTCGAGCCCTGCATGACGAAGTTCACGGCCAGCCGTTCGCCGAGCGAGCGCGTCTGTCGGTTTGAGGCCTGGAGCTCGGGCACCAGCCGCCGGCGCCCGAGCAGGCTCGTCGTGTAGCCGTCGCGCGTCGCCTCCTCGATCGTCCGCTGGATGAAGTCCTGCACGTGCGGGAAGCGCGCCAGGTAGGTGTCGATCAGCTCCTGCGCCCGGTCGCGTGGGATCTCGAGGTTCTCGGAGAGGCCGAACGACGAGATCCCGTAGACGATCCCGAAGTTGATCATCTTCGCCGTGGAGCGATCGCCGGTCGT
>JBKJWJ010000334.1:0-9225 GCA_046716905.1 Gaiellaceae bacterium | reverse complement strand
GCAGGTAGCCGGGCTGCGTGCCCGCCTCGAAGTCCAGCTCCTCGTCTCCGTCGAGCGTGGGAATCGAGACACGCGCCCCGAGCGCCGCCTGGGTCATCGTCAAGTCGACCGTCGAGAAGATGTCGTCGCCTTCACGGACGAACCGCTTGTCCTGCTTGACGCGAACGCGAACGTAGACGTCGCCGGCGCGTCCTCCACCGAGGCCTGCATGTCCCTTGCCCGATAACCTGATCCTTTGACCATCGTGGATTCCCGGCGGAATCTCGACCTCGAGCCGCCGCTCCTCGAGTACCTGGCCGGCCCCGTCGCACTGTTCACAAAGATGGTCGATCAGCTGCCCGCGTCCGGCGCACTCAGGGCAGGCCTGGGTTCGGATGAACTCCCCGAAGGCGCTGCGCGAGACGTGCTGGATGCGGCCTATTCCGCCGCAGGTGGGACACGTCGCGACCTCCGCGCCGGGCTCGACGCCCTGGCCCGCGCACCGGGAGCAGCCGACGGCAACCTGGAACGGCACCTCGCGCTTGACTCCGAGGGCAGCATCTGCGAGCTCGATCTCGATCTCGGCTGCGAGATCGCCTCCGCGGCTGCCACGGGCGCGCGCAGCGGTGGCAAACAGGTCGTCGCCGAAGAACGCTGAGAAGATGTCGGCCAGGTTGCCGAAGTCGTACTGCGACGGACGGTAGCCGCCACCGCGAAGGCCGCTGTGCCCGTAGCGGTCGTACACCTCGCGCGTCTCGGAGTTCGAGAGCACTTCGTAGGCCTCGACGATCTCCTTGAAACGCTCGCCCGCGTCCGGCGCGTCCGAGACGTCGGGATGCACCTGGCGCGCCAGGTTGCGGAAAGCCTTCTTGATCGCGGAGTCGTCGGCATCACGGCCGATCCCGAGGACTTCGTAGTAGTCGCGCTCCGCCGTCGCCATCTCCCTCTGAGGGTAGCCCGGAGGCCCGACGCTAGTTGTCCTCGTAGATCTCCTCGACGAACTGTGAGAGCTCCCGCGCGGCGCCGCGCACCGAGCGAAGCGCGGTCTCGTAGTCCATCCGGAGCGGGCCGAGGAGGCTGACGGCGCCAAGCCGCCGGTGCGCCAGGCCGTAGGTGGCGCCCACGAGAGAGGCCTGCTGGAAGGCCGGGTGCGCCAGCTCGACTCCGAGGCGCACGAAGGGGTCGCGGTTTCCCAGCGCCTCCCCGAGGATCTGGAGGACGACCGCGCGCTGCTCCAGCGCCTCGAGCAGGCCTCGGTACGCATCCAGGTCCTCCGAGCGGACGTTTCCGAGCAGCATGGCGGCGCCACCGACGTAGAGGCGCTGCTCCTCGGAGCCGGCGGCATCAGCGAACGCGGGCCGGAGCAGCTCGAGGAAAGCCCGCTCGCGCGGAGAGAGCGCCTCCTCCGCAAAGACCTGCCGGAGCGCGCGAGAACTGAGCGCGCGGCCGACGGTTCGCTCGTTCAGGTATTCGGCCGCCCAACTGACGAGACCCTGGTCGACGGGCTCGCCGAGCGCGAAGACCCGCTTCGTCACCCCGCCGGTCGACGTGATCACCACCGTCGCGATCACCTGCGCCTGGAGGTCGAGCACCTCGACGTGCCGCACCGTCGCCGCCTCGAGCGGTGGCGCGGAGACGAGCGCGAGCAGCCGCGTCATCTGCGCCAGTGCCTCGGTCGTCGCCTGGAGCGCGACCTCCACCTCGGCGGCCGGCCCGCTCAGATCGAGCGCGAGCGTCGCCGGCCGAGGCTCGAGGCGGTCGAGGAGGCCTTCGACGAACAGCCGGTACCCGGTTTCCGTCGGCACCCGCCCCGCGGAGGTGTGGGGGTGCGTCAGCAGTCCCAGCCGCTCGAGCTCGGCGAGCTCGCCTCGAACCGTGGACGGCGAAACGCGCAGGCCCGCCCGCTCGACGAGGTACTTCGAGCCGACGGGCTGGCCCGTGGCGATGTACTCCTCGACGAGGCGCCTCAGGATGTCGCGCTGACGATCTGTGAGCTCTGGCTCAGTCATGGCGTTTGCAGGAATTTTACCGCGCGACCACGGTCGCCTGGAAACGGGTCAGGCGAGCAGCTCGACCGTCACGCCGCCGCCGAGCAGCCGCCCGCGTGGCGTCAGGGTCAGCGTCTCGCCACCGCCCTCGTCGCTGCGGGCGACGAGCTCCAGCTGCTCCATCCGGGAGAGCGCCTCCACGTCCATCACCCGCGCGAGACCATCGAGGAGCAGAGGCTCGTCGAGCCGGAGCCCCAGCATGACCCGTTCGCGCCGGCGCACGTCCGCCGAGAGCTCCTCGAGCTCGCGCGGCGGCGTCGCGCCCTGTGCGAGCGCGGCGGTGTAGACCGGGAGCCGGGGCGTGTTCCGCCAGCGGAGCCCCGAGACCGTGGAGACTGCACCGACTCCGATCCCGACGTACTCGCACCCGAGCCAGTAGGCGAGGTTGTGCTGCGAGCGCAGGTCAAGACCTCCGGCGGCCTGCGGCGGGCGGCAGAAGTTCGCCGTCTCGTACCAGCGGTACCCGGCTTCCGTCAGCCGCTCGACCACCCGCTCGAAGTAGCCCTCGAGCGCCTCAGCCTGCCGTGCGAGCTCCTCCCCGTGCCGGTGCGTGAACCGCGTCCCCGGCTTCGCCTCCAGCTCGTAGCACGACAGATGCTCGGGTCCGAGCGCGAGCGCCTCGTCGATGTCGGCGTCGAGCGCGGCGGGGCTCTGGCCGGGAATCCCGTAGATGAGATCGAGCGAGATGTTGTCCAACCCGGCATCACGAAGATGGAGGAAAGCGCGTCGGACGTCGTCCGGTCGGGCAACACGTTCGAGCACCGCGAGCAGCGTCGAATCGAATGTCTGAACGCCCAGAGAGACGCGGTTGACGCCGCAATCGAGCAGGAGCGTGGCCACCTCGGGGGTGACGGTCTCCGGGTTCGCCTCGACGGTGACCTCGGCCGCCCGAGGGAGTGCCGACAGCAGACGCCGCAACTCGTGCTCGTTCGTGAACGTCGGCGTTCCACCGCCGACGAAGACGGTGTCCAGGCAAGGCGCGAGGAGTGGGCGCTCGAGCTCCAGTTCCGCCAGCAACGCCTGAACGTAAGGCCCGTGCTCCCCGCGCCGGCCGACGACCGTGACGAAATCGCAGTAGCCGCACCGGTGTGCGCAGAAGGGCAGGTGGACGTAGAGGTGGCGGACGCCGCTCATCGCCCGTTCTCGTTCAGGTTGAGGACGGCGAGGAACGCCTCCTGTGGCACCTCGACGGCGCCGACCTGTTTCATCCGCTTCTTGCCCTTCTTCTGTTGCTCGAGCAGCTTCCGCTTTCGCGTGATGTCGCCGCCGTAGCACTTGGCGAGCACGTCCTTTCGCTTCGCCTTGATCGTCTCCCGGGCGATCACGCGCGAGCCGATCGCCGCCTGGATGGGCACGTCGAACATCTGTCGGGGAATCTCCGCGCGAAGCCGGTCGACGAGGGCGCGGCCTCTCCCGTACGCGGAGTCGCGATGGATGATGAGCGACAGGGCGTCGACCGGCTCGCCCGCGATCAGCACGTCGAGCTTGACCAGATTTCCCTCGCGGAAACCGACGATGTCGTAGTCGAAGCTCGCGTAGCCACGCGTGCGCGACTTGAGCTGGTCGTAGAAGTCGACGACGACCTCGGCGAGCGGCAGCTCGTAGATCAGCACGGCGCGCTCCTCCGAGAGGTATTCCATGTGATCGAAGCGGCCACGGCGATCGTTCGCGAGCTCCATCACCGGCCCGACGAATTCCTTCGGGACGATGATCGACGCGCGAATGTAGGGCTCTTCGACCCGCTCGATGTCCGGCGGCATGTCGGCGGGGTTGTGCACCTCGACCTCGGAGCCGACGAGCGTGACGACCTGGTAGGCCACGTTGGGCGCGGTCACGAGCAGGTCGAGGTCGAACTCGCGCTCGAGACGCTCTCGCACGATCTCCATATGCAGCAGCCCGAGGAACGCGCACCGGAAGCCGAAGCCGAGCGCCTGCGACGTCTCGGGCTCGTAGATCAGCGCGCCGTCGTTCAGCTTCAGCTTCTCCAGGGCGTCGCGGAGGTTCGGGTACTCGTCCGAGTCCGTCGGGAAGAGGCCCGAGAACACCATCGGCTTCACGTCCTTGTACCCCGGGAGCGGCTCGGCCGCAGGGTTCTCTCGGGTCGTCAGCGTGTCGCCGACGCGGAGGCGACTGACGTCCTTGAGCCCCGTGATGACGTAGCCGACCTCGCCGGCCTCGAGCGTCTGGGCGGCGCGCATCGTCGGGGAGAAGAATCCGAGCTCCTCCGCCTCGAAGCGAGTGCCTTGCGCCATCGCCTGCACGCCCTCCCCGGTTCGGAAGGTTCCGTCGACGGCCCGAACGAAGGCCACCACGCCGCGGTACTGGTCGTACGACGAGTCGAAGATCAAGGCCCTGGGCGGCGCAGCGGCAGCGCCGGTAGGCGCCGGGATCCGCTCGATGACCGCGTCCAGTACCGCTTCGATCCCCTGCCCCGTCTTGGCCGAGATACGCAAGACGTCCTCGGCAGCGCCGCCGATCAGCTCGGCGATTTCCGCGGCCGCTCCGTCAGGATCCGCCGCAGGGAGGTCGATCTTGTTCACCACGGCGAGGAGCTCGAGGTTGTTCTCGATCGCGAGGTAGGCATTCGCGACGGTCTGTGCCTCCACGCCCTGGGCCGCGTCGACGACGAGCACGGCGCCCTCACACGCCTGCAGCGAACGGGAGACCTCGTAGGTGAAATCGACATGGCCGGGCGTGTCGATGAGGTTGAGCTGGTGTCCCTTCCAGAGCACGCGGACTGCCTGAGCCTTGATCGTGATCCCGCGCTCGCGTTCGAGGTCCATGGAGTCGAGCAGCTGCTCGCGCATCTCCCGGCCCGAGACGGTGTCGGTGATCTCGAGGATGCGATCGGCCAGGGTGGATTTCCCATGGTCGATGTGCGCGATGATCGAGAAGTTCCGGATCCGGTCTTGGGACATCAGTTTCAGGAGGAGGGCGGCCGCGGGCGGGATCGCAACGATAGCAGCGCCTCCAACTCACGAATTCCCAGCAAACGGGCGGAAAATATGTAGGCGACACCACCCGCGGCGACCGCTGCGAAAACGGAGAGAAGCTGGCCTCCGAAGGAGCGTCCGACGGCCTCGTCGAGGCCCCACCAGACCCCGTAGGAGACCGCCCCGAGGACGATCGAGGCTGCCGTGATCCGCAGCGCGGAGCTCAGGGTCTCGCCAACCTCGAACCGGCCGAACCGGTGGCGCAGGAGCAGCAGCAGTGCGCCGGAGCCGGCGATGTTCGCCAGCGAGATCGCCAACGGGATCCCCCACGTCCCGACCCGGTAGAGCGCGGCGAAGAGCGCCGTGTTGAGCGCAAGGTTCCCCAGAGCGACCCAGGTCGGGAGCCAGGGGGACTGGAGGCTGAAGAACGCGCGGTTCAGCATCAGCATCGCGCCGTTGAAGACGAGCCCGAGCGAGAACGCCGCCAGCGCCCCGGCGACGACGCGTGTCTCGCGAGGCCCGAACTCGCCGCGTTCGTACAGGAGCCGGACGATCGGCTCGGCGAGCACTGCCGAGACCACGCTGGCCGGGATCAGCAGAAACGCGATCTGCCTGAGCCCGAGGCCGACGGTGTGCCGGAAGCCCTCCTCGTCGCCTCGCGTCGCAAGTCGTGCGAGCGCCGGGAAGAGCACGGTCGCGACGGCGACCGAGAACATCCCCTGGGGGAGCATGTAGATCCGGAAGGCGGCGTCGATCGCGCTCGGCGAGATCGTGGGGTCGATGTAGCGGGCGGCGAAGAACGTTCCGATCAGCGCGTTGACGTTGATCAGGCCGAGGCCGAGTGTGACCGGCAGCATCAGCACGAACACCCTCTTGATCGCCGGATCGCGCCAGTCGATCGCGACCCGAAGGCGTCCGTCGCGACCGGCGAGCCAGGGGAGAGGGAGCAGGAGCTGGATCACGGTGCCGACGACGATCGCGGCGGCGTAGACATAGAGCTCGGACTCCTCCGAGCCTGCCTGGGGGACGCCGATCACGAGCCCGGCGATGATCGCGAGGTTCCAGAAGACCGGCGTCAGAGCGGGAATCGTGAAGTGCTCGTAGCTGTTCAGGATTCCGACGATCACACCCGAGATTCCGAGGAGGACGACGATCGGGAAGAGGATTCTCGCGAGGGTGACCGCAAGCTCTCCGTCCTCTCCGCCGTAGCCGAAGATCGACATCACCCAGGGCGCGGCCAGGACGAAGATCGCCGTGACGGCGGTCAGGCCGAGGAGCAGGATCCAGATCAGGCTCGAGGCGACGCGCCACGCACGAGCCCGTTCGCCTTTCTCGAGGAGCTCAGTGAAGACGGGGACGAAGGCGGACGAAAGCGCGGCGTCTGCGACGAGCGCGCGCACGAGATTCGGAACCTGGAACGCGACGGTGAACGCGTTGATCCCGGCTCCCTCGACGCCGAAGAGGCCCCGGACGACGATCTCGCGAGCCAGGCCGAGCACGCGCGAGAGCCCCGTAGCCGCCGAGAAGAGGGCTGTCGACCGGGCGAGGCGCCGCGACGAGGAGTCTGGCGCCTCCGGGCGCACGTCGCTCACCGTCTCGTCCCCACGAGAGGAGGATACGAGCGCCCTCCGCGGGCTCCTGCGGCGATCGGACCGGTGCTAGGATTCCGCCGCCCGCTCAGCGGGCCATTTTTTCGCCTATGCCGAATATCAATCAACAGAAGAAGCGAGTGCGGAGCGCCGCGAGAGAGCGGCTGCAGAACCTCCGCTACCGCTCGACCGTCAAGACGCTCACGCGGCGGCTCGAGTCCGCGGTGGCCGAAGGGGACGCCGACAGCGCCTCGGCCACGCATCTTGAACTGCAGCGCTGGATCGACCGCGCTGTGTCGCGAGGCGCGCTCCACCGGAACACCGCGGCGCGCAAGAAGGCGCAGGCCTCGCGCCTCGTCTCGAACCGCTCCTCCTAGGCGGTCTTTTTCTCGGACTCGCGGGCCGGCTCCGCCAGATCGACGAGCGCCCGGGTGAGCTCGTGGCTCCCCGAAAGCCGACTGGCGCCCTTGAGCGCCGCGTCGAGCGTTGCCAGTCGGACGGACGCGGCATCGAGCTCGTCCTGCGCGTAGCGGTCGGCGTGACCGACGGCCTTCTTGACGCGGAACTCGTGCAGCTTCACGCGCTTCGCAATCTCCCGGGCGCCGAGACCTTCGGCGGCGAGCACCTTGACGCCTCGGACCAGCGTGACGTGCGCGGCGAGCCGCATCGCGATCGCGAACGGCTCCCTCCGCTCGAGCTCCGCCTCACCGGCGGCGAGGAGGGCGGCGGCGTCGCGGTCGCCCCAGGCGTCTGTGATCGCCCAGGCGGCTGCTTCGCGCGCCGGGGTGGCGAGCGCCTCCACGTCCGTCCGGGAGATCGGGCTTCCGCCGGCCCAGGTCGTGATCTTGTCTGCCTCGGTCGAGAGTGCGACCAGATCGTCACCCACGATCTCGACGAGCGCCCGCGCGGCCTCGGGCTCGATGTCTCCGCCGAGCGCTTCGAACTGCGCGCGCACCCAGGCGGGTAGGTCGCGCGGTTTCGGCGCCTCGTACGTGAGCACCCCTGACTTGCCGACGGCCTTCGCGAGCGTGTCGCTCCTCAGCGGCTCGCCTGCGACCAGCGCGAGAACCGCGCCCGGAACCGGGTCGGGCAGGTACTCGACGACCGCATCGACGTCGGCCTTCTTCCAGCGCTCGACGCCTTCGACGATGACGAGACGCCCGCCGTCATTGCCCGCAAAAAGACCGAGGGCATTGCAGGCAGCCACCGCATCGGCGCCGCTCGCTCCGTCGGCGGCAAGATGCTCGATCGATTCGTCTCCGAAGCGCGCGCTGAGCCGGCGGAGGGCGCGCAAGACTTTCGGGCGATCGCTTCCGGTCAGCAGGTACACCGGGAGAAGCGGCTCGCTGGACACCGGCGGCAAGCATAGTCAGGCCTCGGTCCGAGTCGTGATGTGCCGACCGTCGGTCTCGATGACGACTCGTCCGTCCCGATCCGTCCGGAAGACTTCGAGTCCACCGAATGCAGCGAGGGCTGCGAGCGTCGAGGGCGTGGGATGGCCGTAGTCGTTCTTTTTCCCGCAGGAGATGACCGCGATCTCCGGCGATGTGACCTCGAGTAGACGCGGTAGACCGTCGTCAGCGGAGCCGTGATGGGCAACCTTCAGCACCTCGACGGCGGGAGGATTCAGCGGCAAGGTGACGGGCGACTCGGCGTCGGCGGTGAGCAAGACGTCGACGCTTCCGTACGACGCGAGCAGCACCGTCGCGTAGAGATTGGGATCCTGTTCGGCCGGCGGCTCGCGGGCGGGCCAGAGGACCTGGATGCGGAGGCCGCCGAGACGATAGACGAGGCCCGCACGGGCGGTCACGATGGGGATCCGCCGTTCCTCAGCCTCCTCGACAGCCGCATCTTCTTCGGGGCTCTGGGCTGGGATGCGTGGATCCAGGATTCGGTCGACCCGAAGATGGCGCACGAGCTCCTCCGCCCCGCCGACGTGGTCTCGTTGGGGATGCGTGAAGACTGCGAGCGCGACGCGCTTGACGCCGAGATCGCGCAGCTGGTCGTCGACTTCGCCTTCGGGCGGGCCCTGGTCGACCAGGACGGCTCCCTCTCGGACCTCGAGCAGGATCGCGTCACCCTGTCCGACGTCGAGGACGGTCAAGCGGAATCCGGAGGGTGGTGGCCTCGTAGGCTCGAACCGCAGCTGCCAGGCGCCGACGACGAGCACGCCGACCGCGATCACCAGGGCGAACCCGGGCCGTCGCCAGCGAGGAAGCCTGAACCAGGCCACGAGCGTCGCGGCCACCACCGCGGCGATCGCGAGAGCTGCGACGGATCCGACCTCGGCGCCGGGCAGGCCGCCTACGACACGGGCGCAAGCCGCGATGTAGGCCGCGAGCCAGCCGTTGAGCGACGCCGCCGCCAGGGCGGCAGATGGAAGCACGCTGTCGAGAATCGCGGTCAGCAACGCAAGGCAGAACGAAACTCCGACCACCGGCGCTGCGAGCGCGTTGCTGAGGATCGAGTAGAGCGGGATGGAGCCGAACTGGAAGAGGAGGATCGGTGCCGTGACCACGCCGCAGGCACCCGAGACCGCAATCAGGGCAGCGAGCTTCTCCGGCACCGGGTACCCGGCGAGAAACGACTCGAGCCAGGGCACGAGGACGAAGATCGCCGCGACAGCTGCGAACGACAGCTGAAATCCCGGCTCGAAGACGTTGTAGGGATTCCAGG
>JBKJWJ010000333.1:0-4618 GCA_046716905.1 Gaiellaceae bacterium | reverse complement strand
GAGTAGTTGAAGATGATCCGCACGCCGGCACTGACGAGATCGTCCGCTGCCGATTGGGCACTCGTTGCAGGCACGGCGAGCACACCGATGACGATGTTCTTGTCCCGCACGACGTCGGCGAGCGTCGGGTATTCGCTCACATCGACGTTGCCGACTCTCCGCCCGATCTTCTCCGGATCCTTGTCGAAGACGGCGGTGATGTTGATGCCGTGCTCGGCGAAGATCGGCGAGCTCGCGATTGCCTCGCCGAGGCGACCTGCACCTACGAGAGCGATGTTGTGCTGGCCCTGCGTGCGAAGGATCCGGCGGATCTCGCCGAGCAGCCCGTCAACGCTGTAACCCACCCCGCGCTTGCCGAACTTCCCGAACGTCGAGAGGTCGCGACGGATCTGGGTTGCGTTGATGTTCGTGTAGTCGGCGATCTCCTGGGAGGAGATCCGTTCCTTGCCCATTTTCCGAGCCTGGGTCAAGACCTGGAGATAGCGGCTCAGCCGAGCTGCGACCCCGACGGTGAGACGATCAGGAACCGACCCCTGCGGTGGAGTTTGTAACACCACACAAGGATTGTGCCAGTGCGGATCGTTGAGCGCGTCGGAAGGTCACAAAGTCCCGTCTTCAGTTCGAGCTTGTGCGACCTTGCGCCGGAGCGCATCCGGCTGGACGAAGTACGTGAAAGCGCGCTCCCCGTCGATCTCGACGACCGGAAGCCACTCGCGGTAACGCGCCTCGAGGCCGGTGACGCCGCCGATGTCGACCTCTGCGAGCTCGAAGCCCAGCTCGTCTCGCGCCGCCTCCACCACGCGGCGCGCGGCGGCGCAGAGGTGACAGCCGTCGGCGTGGTAGAGAACGACCCGGGTCAGAGTTACGGGTAGAGCCCGCGCGTCATCGTCGCTTCCGAGACACGCTGGACGGCGAGGCCGTACGCCGCCATCCGCATCGTCGTGTCGCGGCTCTCGTAGGTCTGCCAGGTCTCGTGGAAGGCGCGCGAAGTGATGTCGTTCAGGCGTCGATTGACCTCGTCCTCTTTCCAGAAGTACTCCTGCAGGCCCTGCACCCACTCGAAATACGACACGACGACGCCGCCCGCGTTCGCCAGCACGTCGGGGAGCACGAGGACGCCACGGTCTTCGAGGATCTCGTCCGCGGTCGGCGTCGTCGGCCCGTTTGCGCCTTCGACGACGATCTTGGCCTTCACCTTGTCAGCGTTCTCCGACGTGATCACCTGCTCGAGGGCGCAGGGAGCGAGCACGTCGCAGTCGATGAGGAGCAGCTCCTCGTTCGTGATCGACTCGGCGTCCTTCAGGCCTTCGAGGCTCCCCGTCTCTTGCTTGTGGGCCAGCGTGTTCGCGACGTCGAGCCCGTCCACGTTGAGGACGCCTCCGCGCGAGTCCGAGACTGCGATGACCGTGCCGCCGTCCTCCTTGACGAATCTCGCGAGGTAGCTCCCCACGTTGCCGAAGCCCTGGATCGCCACGCGCATGCCGGCAAGGCTCTTGCCCTGCTTCTTCGCGGCCTCGCGGAGGCAATAGAGGGCGCCGTGAGCCGTCGCCTCGAGGCGTCCCAGCGAGCCGCCCACGTTGAGCGGCTTCCCGGTGACGACGCCGAGCACCGAGTGCCCCTTGTTCATCGAGTACGTGTCGAAGATCCAGGCCATGACGCTCGGGTCGGTTCCGACGTCGGGTGCCGGGATGTCCTTCTCGGGCCCGATCTCGTTGATGATCTCGGAGGTGAACCGGCGGGTCATCTTCTCGAGCTCCAGCCGGGACATCTTCTTGGGGTCACAGACGACCCCGCCCTTGGCGCCGCCGAAGGGGATTCCCATGAGCGCGCACTTCCACGTCATCCACATCGCAAGCGACTTGACCTCGTCGAGCGTGACGTCCGGGTGGTACCGGATCCCGCCCTTGGATGGCCCGCGCGCGATGTTGTGCGTGACCCTGTAGCCCTGGAAGACCTCGATCTCCTCTCGATCCATGTAGACGGGGATCGAGACCGAGACCGCCTTCTTGCACTCGGCGAGGACGCTGACGAGGTTCGGGTCGATCTGGAACACCTCGGCGACCCGGCGCAGCTGGTCCTGCGCGATCTCGTACGGGTTCTCCTGGAGGTGGGTCGGTACTTCGACGGTCGTCACGACGGGGCGAGTATACGACGCTCGGCAAGCACCTACTGGATGGTGAAGCTGACGATTTGCCTGCTAGGAGGCCCTTCTCCGGGCGGGTGGGCAATCAGGCGCAGCGTGTAGCGGCCAGGGTCGAGCCGGCGGCCGGCCGGATCTCGGCCGGTGAGGCCGAAGGTGTAGCGGCCCGGCAGCAGATTCCGAAGGCGGGCGAGGCGCCCGATCCGCTTCCCCTCCTGCCACAGGTCGAGGTCGAGATGCGAGAGCGGCAAGACCTCGCTTCGGCCGCCGCGTTCGACGAGGCGGCCGGCGCGGAGCTCGAGCAGAACAGGCGCAGAGTCGGAAGGGCGGAAACGGTCGGCCGACAGCCGCACTCCGCCGAGGAGCTCCCGTTCGTACCGCCCGAGCGTGAGCGTCCAGGGCACACGGATCGGGGCAGCGCCGCCCGCGCGAAGCTGGAAGTCGGCGGACACGACCTCGACGCCGGGAGGGATGTACGCCATGCGCGCAGCGACGAAGACCTTCTGACGCTCGCGAGGACGCAGCGTGAATGCTCCGGGCGAGACGGCGAGCGCTGCGCCTCCCACTTCACCGAGGCGGCCCAGCGAGATCGTGATCGGGAGCCGCCGCTGCGAGACGTTGCGGACCGTGAAGCTCGCGGTGCCCTGCCAGCCCCGAACGTTGGCGTGACCGATCGAGACCGACGCCGGCTCGGCCACGACCTCCGCGGCAGCTGCCGCGCCGAGATCGATCCTTCGCCCGCCGGGAGACATCGCTCTGGCAGTCCCCACGATCGCTCCGCGGAGTGCCCGCGCGTCGAGATCCGGCCTCGCCTGGGCTAGGAGCGCGGCACCGCCGCCTACCACCGCGGCTGCTGCGCTCGAACCGCTCACCGTTCCGAACGCGGGCAGACCGTCCACGGTCCGGCCGGGATGCGATGTGAGTAGCCCGACGCCAGGAGCAAGGAGCTCGGGCTTCATTCCGCCGTCGAAGGCAAGCCCCCGCGAGGAAAACGCGGCCGTGAGACCGGAGTCTGGGTTCCCTCGCTCACGCAGGGCGCCGATCTCGATCGTCGCCTTCTCTCCGCTGCGCAGGAGCCGCAGGGCGACCTGCGCAGCTCCCGCAGGAATGCTTACCACCGGCACGTCCACACGCTCATCGACACCCAGGCCACCCGCCGGGATCCGCGCGTCGTGGAAGACGATCGCCGCGGCCCCCGCACGAGCGGCGCTCGCGGCCGCGGCGCCTGGAGCATCGCCTGTGGGCGTCAGGGCGGCCTTTCCCGCGACGCGGCTGTAGCCCGTCCGATCGAAGAAGTCTGCAACAGAGACGGCCGGCGCTCCCTCGCCGACCGAAGGCGGGAGAAGCTGATCGCGTGGCGCCGGCGCAGCGAGGTCGAGGCGGAGCGAGTGTGCCGGCTCGAAGGCTCCGCCTAGCGGCACCTCACCGTCGTAGACGACCCGGAGGCTCGACCGGATCGTGACACGAACGTGCTCGTTGGAGCTCCGGTCGTCCGCGGCGCCCACTGTGAGCGCTTCACGCGCGCCACCTGGACCCGAAATGCTGCCGAACCGCGGTCCCGCCGGGCCGTCGTTCCCCGAGGGAGCCACGACCAGGGTGTCGAGTGACAGCGCGCCGGTCACGGCTCGCGCGGCCGGGCTGTCCGCGAAGGCCGCGTACGGCTCGGCCACACCGACGACGGCGATCCTTGCCGCGTCGTGCGCATTTCCGTCTCCGTTCGGGTCTACGGCCCGCTCAAGCCCTGCGATCACCTGGTCGGTGCGCGAGTAGACCGTCCAGCGGCCGGCGACGTCGCGCTGCCAGCCTGCCACCCGGATCGGGAAGACCGTTGCGTTCTCGGCGATTCCAGCCAGCCCACGCGGGCCTCCCGAGCCGACGATCAGACCCGCGAGCTCAGTGCCATGCCGCTCGAGATCGGCTGGGTCGTCCGGTTTCGCCTCGGCGGCGGCGAGATCGTCGTCTTCGAGAACGTCGAATCCTTCGAGGACGGCGCCAGCGAGGTAGTCGTGGCCAAGCTGGACTCCGGTGTCGAGGAGCGCCACTGTCACCCCACGGCCGCTGAACCCGGGAAGGCTCATCCGAGCTCGTATCGCCGATCCCGGAGCGGCGGCGTCGCGCTCGAGGAGACGGCTCGCGACGGAAGCGGGATAGGCAATGCGGACGGGGTAGACGCCTTCGACTTCAGGGAATCGCTGCAGGAGCGCGATCGCGCGGGCGTCGAGTGGGGCCGAAAACCCCGAAATGACGCGCGAGTAGCTGAACTCGGGTCGCAAGCGGAGGCCCGCGATGCTGAGGCGCGCGATCAGCTGCCGCTGGGCGGCGAGCGCGTTCGTGTACCACCGACGGTGTTCGGCTTCGGTGGCGCGGCCGCCGGCGGCCGCGCCGCGCGCGGCCAGCGACGGCGTCCGGAGCACCCCGATCAACCGTTGGCCAACCGGCCCCACCGGCCGGGGGCCCCCGCCAAGGCCGCCCCCCGAC
>JBKJWJ010000332.1:0-4843 GCA_046716905.1 Gaiellaceae bacterium | reverse complement strand
TTGCTGCGCGCGCTCAGCAGTCCTAGGCGCGGCCGGTATCTAGCCTACGTCCGATGAGAAAACGGTTGGACCTGCTGCTCGTGGAGCGCGGCCTCGCGGAGTCGCGCAGCCAGGCGCAGGCGCTCGTTATGGCCGGCCGCGTTCCAGGCTTCGACAAAGCGGGACAGCAGGTCGACGAGGCGGTGCCCCTGGAGGTGCTCCAGCCGGCTCGATTCGTCTCCCGCGGAGGAGAGAAGCTGGCCAACGCGCTCGAGGCTTTCGGCGTCGACCCTTCCGGCGCCGACTGCCTGGACGTCGGATCCTCGACCGGCGGCTTCTCCGACGTCCTCCTTCAGTTCGGAGCGAGCCGCGTGATCGCCCTCGACGTGGGTCGCGCGCAGCTGCACGAGCGCTTGCGCGAGGATTCCAGGGTGACGGTGATGGAAGGTGTGAACGCACGGCAGCTCCGAGAGCTCCCGTTCCCGCCCGAGCTCGTCACTTGCGACGTCTCGTTCATCAGCCTCCGTCAGGTGCTCAAGCCCGTGCTCCGGCTTGCCCAGCCGGGCTGGTCGGCCGTCGTTCTCGTCAAACCGCAGTTCGAGGCCGGGCGCGCCGACGTGAAGAACGGCGTCGTGCGCGACGCGGAAGTCCACCGACGCGTCGTCCGTGAGGTTGCGGAGGAGGCGCTGCTGTGGGAGGCGGAGACGCTCGGAGTCGTCGACTCCGGCCTCCCGGGGCCGAAGGGGAACCACGAGTTCTTCCTGCACCTCTCGCACCGGGCGGACGCGGGTCTCCCACCGCAGCTCGACGACTGGATCGCCGATGCCGTCGGTTAGCCGCGTCGCCGTGATCGCACACGGCCGGGCCGACGTGGCCGGTGCGCGAACGCAGGTCGAGTTGCTCGCCCAGAACCATGGCATCGAGCTCGTCGAAGAGGCGCCCGACCTCGCGGTTGTCCTCGGCGGCGACGGAACGATGTTGCGGGCGCTGAAGCGGTTTCTCGGCACCGGGGTGCCCGTGATCGGCGTCAACTACGGCCGGGTGGGCTTCCTCGCGTCGATGGAACGAGAAGATCTGGAGGAAGGTCTCACCCGCGCCTTCGGCGGGGAGTTCGAGGTCGTGGAGCTTCCGACCCTCGAGGCCGAGATCGGCGGCGCGCGTTATCCCGCCGTGAACGACGTCCTGGCCGTCAGCGGCTCGCTGGGCCGGATGATCGAGCTCCGCTGGGCGATTGCGGGCGAAGACCTGGGCAATGTCCCTTGCGACGGCCTGATCGCCTCGACCCCGTCCGGCTCCACGGCCTACAACCTGTCGAACGGCGGGCCGGTGCTCGTGTGGGGCCTCGACGCGATGGCCGTGACATTCGTCGCGCCACATTCGCTCCACGCCCGTCCGTTCGTCGTCCCCCGGAACCGTGACCTCGAGGTGACGAACCTCACCGGCGACGTGGAGGTCGCCCTGCTCGCGGATGGGCATCAGGTCGGCTCGATCGGCGAGGGCGAGTCGGTGAGCGTCCGGCTAGCCGAACCGGTGAGCCTCCTCGCGACCTTGCCCGAGTCGACCTTCTTCAAGCGCTACCGCGACACCTTTGCCTCGTAGATGACGAGGCGCGGACTGGCGCTGTTCGGCGCCATGTGCGTCATCTGGGGAATTCCCTATCTTCTGATCCGGGTAGCGGTCCGGGATCGAGCCCTGCAACGCTCGTCCTCGCGCGCACCGGCATCGCCGCGCTGCTCCTGGTTCCGATCGCCCTCGCGCGGGACGAGCTGCGCCCGCTGGTGCGCCACTGGCTGCCCGTCCTCGCCTTCGCCGGGGTCGAGATCGCCTTGCCGTGGGTCTTGCTGGGGGCCGCAGAGCAGGAGATCTCGAGCTCGCTGACTGCCCTCCTGATTGCGGCTGTGCCCCTGATCGGAGCCGTCATCGCCCGGACGACGGGTGACCGCGCACGGCTGGGCACCCAGAGCTTGCTCGGGCTCCTCGTCGGGCTCGCCGGCGTCGTTGCGATCGTCGGGCTGACCCTCGAAGGTGCCGGCGTCGTGCCGATCGGCCAGATTGGCCTCGTCGCGGTCTGTTATGCGGTCGGGCCGGTCATTCTGCAGCGGTGGCTGTCGGATCTCCCCGCGCTCGGGGTGATCGCGGCCTCGCTCGCTGTGACGACCGTTGTCTACCTACCGATTGCCGCCTTCAGCTTCCCCGAGAAGATGCCTTCGGGCGAGGTGATCGGGTCCGTTCTCGGGCTCTCCGTCGTGTGCACCGCGATCGCGTTCATCCTCTTCTTCGCGCTGATCGCGGAGATCGGCTCCGTGCGTGCCACGGTGATCACGTACATCAACCCTGCGGTCGCCGCCGTCCTCGGAGTCGCGATCCTCGGAGAGCATTTCAGCGCGGGGATGGCGGTCGGCTTCGTGCTGGTGCTCCTCGGCTCGATTCTCGCCACTCGGCCCGGAGGAACATGTCCTCCCGAGGCGTCTGGTTACCCGCCGACCGCGGACGTACCATCGCCCGGGTGCTCCGCCGACTCCGAATCGAGAACCTGGTCCTCATCAGAGAGGCCGACTTCGAGCTCGCCGAGGGTCTGAACGCGATCACCGGGGAGACCGGGGCAGGGAAGACGATTCTGGCGCAGGCGATCGGGCTTCTCCTCGGCGCCAAGGGCGATGCCAATGCGATCGGGCCTGCCGGGAAGGAGGCGTACGTCGAAGCCGAATTCGACGTCCCCGCCGGGTTCTTCGACGAGGAGGGACTGGAATCGCTGGGCGAGCTGCGGCCCGAGGACGAGGCGGGCCTCGTGCTCGCCCGCCGGATCTTCCCCGACGGGCGGACGCGCGCGTACGCGTGGGGCCGAGCGGCGCCGCGGGAGGATTTGGCGGCCGCAACCGAGCTGCTCGTCGGCATGTCCGGCCAGTTCGAGCAGCGCAGGCTGGCGCGTCCTGCTTATCAGCTGGAAGTCCTGGACTCATTCATCGGTGACGGGCAGCTCCGCCGGCGCGGGACGATGCGTGCCGCCTGGCGCGAGCTGGCCGCGGCGCGTCGGCGACACGACGAGATTGCGCAGGACTCAGCGGCCGCCGAAGCTCGCCTCGCCCAGCTCGAGGCCCTCGTCGAGGACACTGAGGGCTTCGACGTGGATACGGAGCCAACGCTCCTCGCCGAGCGGGAGCGCCTCCGCCACCTGACCGAGCTCGTCGAAGGCGCGGCCGCAGCGGCCGAATTTCTCTCACCGGATGACGGAGACGGCGCTGCGATGCTCGCGGCCAAGGCGGAGCAGGCGATCGCACCGCTCGAGCGGCTGGCTCCGGAGCTCGCCGCCGCGGCGGGCGAGTTGCGCGACCTCGACGTACGGATCCGGGACGCTGCCGCCGACCTCCGATCGTTTCTCGACTCCCTGGAGTCCGAGCCGGGTCGCCTGGAGCATCTTGAGGGCGAGCTCGAGCGCATCTCCGACGCCAAGCGCCGCTTCGCCTGCAGGTCGTACGAGGAGCTTCTGGAGCGGGCAGAGGCGGCTCGCGCGGAGCTTGACGCACGAGAGGCAGGCGCCGATCCGGCCGCCGAGGCGGCCGCCGTTCTCGCGGCGGCGGAGGCGCGCGTCCAGGCGCTCGCGGCCGACCTTCACAAGGCGCGGGCGGGAGCGATCGAGCGGTTCGCGGACTCGGTCGCAGCCGAGCTGCGCGGCGTCGGCATGGGCGAAGGCGAGTTCCACGCCGAGTTGGCGCAGCGAGAGCTCGGTGCCAGCGGCGCTGACGCCGTCATATTCCTGATCCGTCCCAATCCGGGGCTCCCCTTTTCGCCGGTCGCGGAGACCGCCTCCGGCGGAGAGCTCAGCCGGGTCGCCCTCGCGCTTGCCGCGGCGGCGGGCGGAAAGATGACGCTCGTCTTCGACGAGATCGACGCGGGGATCGGCGGCGAGACGGCGCACGCCGTTGCACAGTCCCTGAGACGGCTCGGAGAGCGTTCGCAGGTCGTCACGATCACGCACCTTCCGCAGATCGCGAGCGTCGCCGACCGGCATCTACGAGTCGAGAAGGTGCCAGGCGACCCCACTCACACGCAGATCTCGCAACTCGCGGAAGCCGAGCGGCGCGAGGAGCTTGAACGTATGCTCGGCGGTCGAGAGTTTCTCTCGACCGTTCGATGAGCTTCGTCGAGTACAAGGGACACGCGAGACTCGACCGGCGGACGAAGCATCTCGTCCGGCGGCTGTCGCCCGACGACATCGCGATCATCGACCACGCCGACCTCGACCGGGTCTCGGCCGAGGAGCTGATCGAGTCCGGTGTCCGGGTCGTCGTCAACGTCTCGGCTTCCCAGACCGGCCGCTACCCGAATCCGGGGCCGCTCCTTCTCGTGCGCGGCGGGGTGCGACTCATTGATGCGCCGGGAGCGGATCTGTTCGAGAAGGTTGGTGACGGCGAGCTTCTGACGGTCCGCGGCGCGAGCCTCTTTCGCAACGGCACGCGGGTCGTCGAAGGGCGAGAGCTTCGAGCCGACGAGCTTGCAGACGCCCTGCGCGAGCAGCGCGGCCGGGTGACCGAGGCGCTCGAAACCTTCGCCGAGAACACGATGCGCTACCTGCGCGAGGAGGGCCGCCTGCTCTCCGAAGGCATCGGGTTCCCTGCGCTCGAGACGCGATTCCGCGACCGGCACGCACTCGTCGTCGTGCGCGGGCCGGGACACAAGCGCGACCTCCGCATCGTGCGTCCGTATGTCCGGGACTTCCGGCCGGTGCTCGTGGCAGTGGACGGCGGAGCCGACGCGCTGCTCGAGGCCGGGTACAAGCCGGACGTGATCGTCGGCGACATGGACTCCGTCTCCGACGAGTCGCTCCGCTCCGGCGCGGAGATCCTCATCCACGCCTACGAGAGCG
>JBKJWJ010000331.1:0-5383 GCA_046716905.1 Gaiellaceae bacterium | reverse complement strand
GGTTCACCGCGGCCGCGACCGTGGTTTCGGGGATCACGTACGGGCTCGAGCGATCGTTCTCCTTCAGCCGCAAGCACACATTTCTGCTGGCCGGCGCGGCGTTCGTCGGCATCTACCTCAACTCGGTCGGATTCACGTATGCGATCGAGCTCACGAGCGCCTCGACGACGGCGCTGATCTTCGGGAGCCTGCCGATTCTGACGGCGATCATCGCGTACGCGATGGGCGTCGAGCGGCTGGACCGGCGCTTCTGGATCGCAGCGGCGATCTCGTTCGTGGGCGTCGTGCTCGTGGCGGTCGGCTCGTCGGGCGGCGGCCTCTCCGGGAACCTCCTCGGGAACGGGCTTGCGTTCCTTGGCGCAGCGACATGGGGCTTCTACTCGGTCGCGATCGTCCCACTCCTGCGTGTCTACTCGGTGTGGCGCATCAGTGCCGGCGCGCTCATGATCGGCGCCATTCCGCTGATCCTCACGGCGATCCCCCAGCTGCTCGACCAGCGGTTCGATCTGGGTGCGCTCGTGTGGGCGGCCTTCGCGTTCGCGGTGCTCGGGCCGCTCGTCCTCACCAACTTCCTCTGGTTCACGGCGATCGAACGGGTCGGGCCCTCTCGTGCGACGCTCGTGACGAACCTCCAGCCGTTCCTGGCCGCCATCTTCGCGGTCGCGCTGCTCTCGGAGGACCTCACCGCTCTTCAGATCGCGGGCGGCGTCGCGATCGGACTGGCACTGCTTCTCGCCCGCCGGCGGCCTGCGTCTGAACCGGGACCCGCTTAAGATGTGGGGGATGAGCGATACCGACTTCATGCCGCTGAAGGGCTGGGACCACGTCGAGTTCTGGGTCGGGAACGCGAAGCAGGCGGCGTATTTCTATGAGCACGCGTTCGGCTTCACGCGCACGGCCTACGCGGGACCGGAAACCGGTGTTCGCGACCGCGCGTCGTACGTGCTCGAGCAGGGCGAAGTTCGGCTCGTGCTGACCAGCGGGCTCCGGGGAGCCGGCGAGGTGACCGAGTTCATCTCCCGCCACGGAGACGGCGTCAAGGACATCGCGTTGCAGGTGCCGAGCGCGGAGGATGCGTACCGGCAAGCCGTGCAGCGGGGTGCCCGCGGTGTCGTCGAGCCGAAGTGGCTCGAAGACGAGTTTGGCCGCGTCGAGGTTTCCGCCATCGGAACCTACGGCGAGGTCATCCACATGTTCGTGAACCGGGACGAATACGCGGGGCCATATCTCCCCGGGTTCCGCTCTCTGTCGGAGAACGGTCACCGGGCGCCCGGAGTTGGCCTGCTGGCACTCGACCACGTCGTCGGCAACGTCGAGCTTGGCCGGATGAACCACTGGGTCGGCTTCTACGAGCGGGTCTTCGGGATGACGAACATCGTCCATTTCGGAGACGACCAGATCCAGACGGAGTACTCGGCCCTCATGTCCAAGGTGATGTCGGACGGGAGCGGGAAGATCAAGTTTCCGATCAACGAGCCGGCCGAGGGCAAGCGGAAGAGCCAGATCGAGGAGTACCTCGAGTTCAACGGCGGGCCCGGTGTCCAGCACATCGCCATGCAGAGCGAGGACATCGTGCGCACGGTCGAAGGGATGAAGGAGCGCGGGATGCTCTTCCTCGACACCCCCGAGGCCTACTACGAGGAGGTGCAAGGCCGCGTTGGAGAGATCTCCGAGGACTACGACGACCTGAAGCGGCTTCGGATCCTCGCGGACCGCGACGAGGACGGCTACCTCCTCCAGATCTTCACGAAGACGGCCCAGGATCGCCCGACCGTCTTCTTCGAGGTCATCGAGCGCCACGGCGCGACGACTTTCGGCGAGGGTAACTTCAAGGCTCTCTTCGAGTCGATCGAGCGCGAGCAAGCCCTTCGGGGCAACCTCTAGGGCAAGGGCTCGTCGAGCGGCTCGATCCAGTCCGCGCTCTCGAATGGGCTGAGCTTGATCTCTGTGAGGTCGGCTTCGGGGTCGATCAGCGGCTCCGGCTTGCGGCCGTTCAACGACGCTTCGACTTCCGCCTTGACGACGAGATCGGCGATCCCGAACTCGCCTGTCGCATTGCGCTCGATGTGCTTTGCGAGCTGGACGACCATGTCCGGCCGGCCCGCCATCTCGTCGTACTGCCAGTCGGTCACATACTGGAACGGATCGACCTCGCCGGACTGGCCGGAGCCGGGTTCGGAGGCGAAGAACCGGGCGTCGGCCTCCTTGTCGCGCAGCTTCATGTGCCAGGCGAAGCGGTGGCCCTCCTCCGTCCAGCTCACGTTGCCGGGGTAGAGCAGGTGTCGGAGCGGCATGAAGAGCTGGAGCGCGAGGTAGACGCCGAGGACGGTGACGAGCGCGCCGCGGGCCCGTCCCAGGCGCCAGTCGCGCGGCGGGGCCGCGACTCGCGAGACGAAGGGAGGACGCGGCATGCGCAACCGCCGGCTCTGGATGCGGGCGGCGAGGCGGCGTGGCCAGTCCGGCGGGAAGAAGAGAAGGGCGGTCCCGAGCGCGAGCCACGGGAAAATCCCGATCGTGAAGAGCTTCGAGTTCATGTAGTGGAACGTGAAGGCCGCCAAGAACGCGAATGGCCTCGTGAACGGGATCAGGAGAAGAGGCACGACGAGTAGATCGAGGAAGAGCCCGCTGTAGCTCATCAGGAAGCCCATCCATTCCTCCCCGAAGAACCGGCCGAGGATGGGAAAGTCCTGTCGCTCGGCGAGCCACATGCTCAGCGGCTGGCCGCGGAGCCAATCGCCGTTCCATTTCGCCACGGAGGCGAACACAAAGACGATCCCGATCTGAGCGCGCAAGATCCACAGTGACCAGGTCGGAATCGTCTCCGCCCAGCTCCGCCCCGCGAACAGACGGTCCAACGACCACACCCGGTTCGCCGGCACGATCGCCATCAGGAGTGCGAGCAGGGAGATCAGGTAGAAGTGGTTCAGGTACCGCGCCTGCTCGAGCAGGAAGACGTAGGTGAACGCCAGGAAGAAGAGCGGCGCCGCGATCCGGTAGCAGAAGCCGAGCATGATGCAGGCGGCGAGGATCCCGAGCAGCGTGAAGTGGAGCCGCATCCCGGTCGCACCCCAGGGCTCGACCCAGCCGAAGCCGTCGTACTTGAAATGGAAGCTCGGGTCGACGAAGTAGCGCGCGATCCAGCCCTTCGAGAAGTACCGCCAGACCTCCCAGAGCATGATCGCGCCGAACAGCATCCGGAAGACGGCGAGCGAAGCACCGTCGACCGGCTCGAACAGGCGGTGGGTGACCAGGCGCATCCTCTGACGCATCGTCTCTTCCGTAGATTGCCAGGGCCATGACCGGAAGTCGCCTCTGGAGCCTCGTCGACGCCGTCCAGACGCCTGCGCGTCAGGCAGCTTCGCTCGACGTCACCGACCACCGCCCCTGGCCGGTTCCGGAAGAGCCCTGGATCATGGGGCAGACCTGGGAGGAGCTGCTCTTCGCCCACTGGCGCGCGCCGGCGGAGACGCTTCGATCGCACCTTCCGGCGGGTCTCGAGCTCGACACGTACCAGGGAGAGGCTTGGATCGGCGTCACGCCCTTCCGTGTGAGCGGGCTGCGCGCCCGCGGGCTGCCGCCGCTGCCGTTCTTCTCGTCCTTCCTCGAGCTCAACACCCGCACCTACGTCACGGCTGGAGGCAAGCCCGGGATCTGGTTCTTCAGCCTTGACGCCGGGAGCGAGGTCGCTGTGGAGGCTGCGCGGCGCGGCTACAAACTCCCGTACCTCCGTGCGGACATGCGGGCCGAGTGGCGGGACGGTGCGCTGGACTACGAGAGCCGGAGGCGAGACCCGCGGGGCGCCCCGGCCGTTTTTCGGAGCCGGTCACGCCCCATCGGGGAAATGCTCCACGCCGATCCTCGCTCGCTGGCGCACTTCCTGACCGAGCGGTACTGCCTCTACACGACGGACGAGGGTCGCCTGAAACGCGCGGACATTCACCATGAGCCCTGGCCGCTCCAGCCGGCCGAAGCCGAGATCCTCGAGAACAGCATGCCGCCGCGCGGAATCGAGCTCATCGACGACACGCCGCTGCTCCACTATTCGGCACGGCAGGACGTCGTCATCTGGTCGCTCGAAGATGCCTGACGCCGTCGTCGTCGGTTCGGGCCCGAACGGGCTCGCCGCGGCGATCACGTTGGCGAGGGAGGGACGCTCGGTCCTCGTCGTCGAGGCGATGGAAACCGTTGGCGGAGGAATGCGATCGGCGGAGCTGACCGAGCCTGGCTTTCTGCACGACGTCTGTTCCGCGATCCATCCAGCCGCCCTCAGCTCGCCGTTTCTCGGTGAGTTGCCGCTGGCCGAGCACGGCCTGGAGTTCATCCACCCGCCGGCGCCGCTCGCGCATCCCTTTGACGACGGGACGGCAGTCATGCTCGAGCGGTCGGTCGGCCAGACGGCGTCGGGGCTCGGTGCCGACGGCGAGAAATACCGGCGGCTATTCGCGCCGCTCGTCCGAGACAAGGGCCGCCTGATCCCGTTCCTGCTCGGCTCGAGCCCGCTGCCGCGTCATCCCGTCGCAGCGGCTCGCTTCGGGTTGCTGGGCCTGCGCTCCGGCGTGGGCCTAACGCGCAGGTTCAAGGAGCCACGCGCGAAGGCGCTCTTCGCAGGGCTCGCCGCGCACTCGATCCAGTCCCTGCGGCGGAGCCCCACCGCGTCGTTCGGCCTCGTTCTCGGCCTGCTCGGCCATGCGTACGGATGGCCCCTGGCGCGGGGCGGCTCCCAGGCGATCGCCGACGCGATGGCCTCGTACTTGCGGTCGCTCGGCGGTGAGATCGAGACCGGGCGGAGGGTCGAGTCGATCAACGAGTTGCCCGCGGCCAAGACGACGCTGCTCGATTTGACTCCGAGGGAGCTCGTCCGCATCGCAGGCCACCGGCTGCCGAATCGCTATCTGCGAGCTCTTCGCCGCTATCGGTACGGGCCGGGAGTCTTCAAGGTGGACTGGGCGCTTGACGGCCCCGTCCCCTGGCAAGCAGCCGAGTGCGCTCGCGCTGCGACCGTCCACATCGGCCCGACGATCGAGGAGATCGTGGAGTCCGAGGATGCGGTCTGGCAAGACCGCGTCTCCGATCGGCCCTACGTCCTCGTCGCCCAGTCTTCGCTCTTCGATCCCTCCAGGGCGCCCGAGGGCAAGCACACGCTCTGGGCCTACTGCCATGTGCCGCACGGGTCGCCGATCGACATGACGGACGCGATCGAGCGCCAGGTCGAGCGCTTCGCTCCCGGCTTCCGCGATCGGATCATCGCGCGCAGCACTCGGAGCGCCCTGGAGATGGAGGCCTACAACCCGAACTTCGTCGGCGGGGACATCAACGGCGGCGTCCAGGATCTCCTCCAGCTCTACACCCGGCCGGCGATTCGCCTCAATCCGTACTCGACGCC
>JBKJWJ010000330.1:0-3882 GCA_046716905.1 Gaiellaceae bacterium | reverse complement strand
GCCCGTGGCCTGATGCCCGAACGCCGCCGAATCGATCCTCTTCACCTCGGGACCGACGAGCACCCGTACTCCAAGGGTCTGATGGCCCGCGCGCTCATGCGGGCCGGGCTCGGCGTCGAACGGGCCTACGAGCTTGCCCGCCGCATCGAGCAGGATCTCTCGGCGCGGGAGAAGCGCACGGCGGACTTCGACCGCATCCAGGAGCTGGCAGACGAGGTGCTCGGCGAGGCGGACGGCGGGGTCACGATCGGACGCCTCCGCCGCTACAAGGAGCTCGACGAGCTCGACCTGCCGCTGATCGTCCTCATCGGCGGCGCCACCGGGACGGGGAAATCCACTGTCGCCGCGGAGGTCGCGTACCGGCTCGGCATCACTCGTGTGACGTCGACCGACTTCGTCCGTCAGACGATGCGCGCCCTGTTCACGCCCGAGTTCCTGCCGGCGATCCACTACTCGAGCTTCGACGCGGGCCGCGCGCTGCCGAGCGCCCAGGAGGAGGAGGTCGATCCACTGCTCCACGGCTTCCTGGAGCAGACCCGGCATGTGCTCGTCGGTGTTCAGGCGGCGATCGATCGTTCGCTCGAAGAGGGCTGGTCGATGGTGATCGAGGGCGTCCATCTGGTGCCGGGGATGCTGCCGCGGCTGATCGAGGACGCCGTTGTGGTCGAGTGCGTGGTCACGATCGCCAACGAGGAGACCCACGCCGGGCACTTCTGGATCCGAGACGTCTCGTCCGAGGGAGTCCGGCCTCTCGACAAATACCTCGAGCGACTCGGCGACATCCGTTACCTCCAGGACTACATCGTCGAGCGCGCCCAGGTCGAGAATGTCCCGGTGATCGAGAACGCCGAACGGGAGAAGTCGATCGCCGGCGTGCTGGAGCTCGTGCTCGCCGCGGCCGACCGGGTGCAGGTGAGCAAATGAGCACCGGCGTCGTCCGCAACTGCCTCTGCGAAAGCTTTGCGCGGTCGACCGAGCGCGCGGCTCTCGCGAGTGCCCGCTGGCTCGGCCGAGCCGACGAGACGGCGGCGCTCGAAGCTGCGACGTCGGGGATGCTTGAGGCGCTCGAGAGCCTTCCCATGGACGGGACGATCGTGATCGGCGCCGCCGGAGAGAGCGAACGGCTGCAGGCGGGCGACAAGCTCGGCGAGGGCGGGGAGACCGTCGAGCTCGCGGTCGATCCTCTTGAAGGAAGCGGCATCGTTGCTCGTGGCGGCGCCGGCGCCATGTCCATGATCGCCGTCGGCGAGCCGGGCTCGCTCCAGATGCTCCCGGACATGTACATGCGCAAGATGGCCGTCGGCCCCGTGGCAAGGGGGAGCATCGACCTGAAGAAACCGGTTGGTGAGAACATCAAGGCGATCGCGGACGCTTTCGGTCGCCAGGTCGGAGACATCACCACCATCGTCCTCGAACGGCCGCGCCATCACGACCTGATCGAAGAGATCCGGGCCGCCGGCGCGCGTATCAAGCTGATTCAGGACGGCGATGTCACCTCATCCATCTCGGCCGCGATTCGAGGCACGAACGACCATCTCGCTATCGGGATCGGCGGTACCCGGCAGGCAGTCCTGGCGGCGGCGGCGCTTCGGTGCCTCGGCGGTGAGCTTCAGGCGCAGCTCTGGCCGGTTTCCCGCCGCGAGATCGACGAGGCCCGCGAGCAGGGGGTGGAGGACGTCGAGCGGATCTTCACCACCGACGACCTCGGCCCCAAGGAGGCCATCGTCTGCGCAACAGGCGTCTCGAACAGCGACCTCCTCCGAGGCGTGCGGTTTCGCGCAGACAGCGCCTGGACGCACACCCTCGTCATGTGCACGCGGTGCAACTGGGTCCGGTTCACGGAGGGAATCCACTTCTTCCAGCGCGAGCGCCGCGAGGAAGTGCGACTCCCGGGCTTCTAGCGCTAGGCTGGCTCGGTGGCACTAAAGGAAGACGTCGTCGAGGCACTCCGTGGTGTCGAGGATCCCGAGCTCGGGATGGACATCGTCGACCTCGGGCTCATGTACGACGTCGAGGTCGACGGCTCCAAGGTCAAGGTCATCTACTCCCTGACCTCGATGGGCTGCCCGGTCGGCCCGATGATCGACGAGCAGATCGGCGAGGCCGCGCGCGCCGTGCCCGGCGTCGAGGAGGTCGAGACCGAGCTGACCTGGGATCCGCCCTGGTCGCCGGAGAAGATGTCCGACGACGCCAAGTTCATCCTCGGCTTCGGTTAGCCGGTCCCTGGCCGGCGACGGCTTGAGGTGCAGTTCGCCTATGCGCGAACTCGTTCGCTCTTCGGATCGTAGAGGGGTTCTGCCACGATTTCGCCGGCGATCCACTTCCCGAAGATCTCTACCTCTACCGCGCGGCTGGGCTTCGCCTCCTCGGCCGGAACATAGGCGTACGCGATCGAGCGCTCGACGGTGTAGCCGTAACCGCCGCTCGTCACCCGCCCGACCAGCCGACCCTCGGTACGCACGGGCTCGGAGCCCAGTGCGACCGACCGGGAGTCCTCGAGGACTATGCAAACGAGCTTTCGCTCCGGCTCTTGCTTCTCGACGAGCGCCTCGCGGCCGATGAAGTCGCCTTTGTCCAGCTTCACGGCGAAGCCCAGCCCTGCCTCCCAGGGCGTGTCCTCGGGCGTGATGTCGGCGCCCCATACTCGATAACCCTTCTCGAGACGGCAGGAGTCGATCGCCTTGTACCCGCCGGCGACCAGGCCATGGTCCCGCCCGGCCGCCCAGATCTCGTCCCAGAGGCGGAGCCCGAACTCGCTCGGACAATAGAGCTCCCAGCCCAGCTCGCCGACGTACGTGACCCGCAAGGCGAGGCACGGCACCGGACCGACGACGAGCTCGCAAGCCCGCATGTACGGAAAGTCAAGCGGTCCGGTGAGGGGTTCCAGGATGTCCCGTGACGCGGGCCCCCAGATCCCGAAGCAAGCGAAGCGGGACGTCACGTCCTCTACCTCCACCCTTCCGTCGTCCGGTGCATGCGAGCGGATCCAGGCGAGATCGTGTCGGCCGAACGCCGTTCCCGTCACGATGCGGAAACGGTCCTCGGCGAGCCTCGTAACGGTGAAATCGCACTCGATCCCGCCCCTCTCGTTGAGCATGGACGTGTAGGTGATCGCGTCGACTTCTCGCGCAACCTTGTTGTCGCACAGGTACTCGAGGAAGTCGGCCGCGCCTTCGCCCGAGACCTCGATCTTCGCGAAGGACGTCTCGTCGAAGAGCGCGGCTCGCTCGCGGACCGCCCGGTGCTCAACCCCGACCGCGGGCGACCACAGCCGACCCGCCCAGCCATGGGGCCGGAGGCTTTCGTCTCCCGCTGCGGCGTTCGGCTCGAACCAGTTCACGCGCTCCCAGCCCGACTTCTCGCCGAAGGCGGCGCCGAGTTCCGCGAGTCGCGGGTAAGCGGGAGAGAGGCGGAGCGGCCGCCCGGCCACGCGCTCGTGACCCGGGTACTTGACGTCGTAGTACGTCGAGTAGATCTCGACCGACCGGGCGAGTGTGTACTGCTGGCTCGCGTAGTGACGCCCGAAGCGGCGCGAGTCCATCTCCCAGACGTCGAGACTCGGGATGCCCTCGACGATCCACTCGGCGACGAGCTTGCCCATCCCGCCGGCGCCGGCGAGTCCGTGGGCGCAAAAGCCGGCGGCTACCCAGAAGCCGCGCACGTCGGTGGGGCCGAGAATGAACTCGCCGTCGGGCGTGAACGCCTCCGGGCCGTTCACGAGCCGGACGACCTCGGCGTCGGCCAGCATCGGCACGCGCACGATCGCGTTCTCCATCAGCTCCTGGAACCGGTCCCAGTCCTCCTCGAGCAGCCGCCCGTTGAAGTCGGACGGGATGCCGTCGAGGCCCCAAGGAGCCGGCTCGCGCTCGTATCCGCCCATGA
>JBKJWJ010000329.1:0-7712 GCA_046716905.1 Gaiellaceae bacterium | reverse complement strand
GCGAGCTTCTCCGGCACCGGGTACCCGGCGAGAAACGACTCGAGCCAGGGCACGAGGACGAAGATCGCCGCGACAGCTGCGAACGACAGCTGAAATCCCGGCTCGAAGACGTTGTAGGGATTCCAGGCAAGGAGCAAGGCGGCCCCGAGCAGCAGGAAGTACCAGCGGTCGCGGGGCCTCGCCGCGAGCCAGGCGAGGGAGGCAAGACCTCCGGCCACGCCCGCGCGGACGACGGACGGCTGCCACCCGACCGCCATGACGTAAGCGCCGATTGCTCCGAGCGCCCCGATCTCGGCGGCGAATCGCGAGATCCCCAGCAGCCACGCGACTACGAGAACACCTCCGACCACAAAGGCGACGTTCTGCCCGGACACCGCGAGGAGGTGGTAGAGGCCGGAGGCGCGGAAGTCGTCGCGCAGCTCCTCGCTCAGGCCTTCCTCCTCTCCCAGGACGAGCCCGGCGAGGACCGCGCGGCGCTCTCCCGTCAGACCGGGTGCGATCGATCCGGCCAGTCGCCGGCGGATTCGGTCGGCGACTCCCGCCACGCCGCCGCGTCGTCCTACGAGGCGCCATTCGCGCCCTCGGGCGACGACGTGCACCCCTCGTCGCCTCAGAAACGCGCGCTCGTCGAAACCGTCGCTCGGCCCACGAGGCTCGCGAAGCTGCACCGGCGTCTCGATGAGAGCTCCCTGCGGCGGCGAGCGGCCGAGCGGAAGCTCCAGGAGAACCGGCTCTCGGATGGGCTCGGACCGAAACGCACGCACGCGGGCGGGAACTCGGAGCCGATACGGCGTGCGGCGGGCCGGTCCCGTGATCTCGAGGGTGGCGAGCCCGGATTGCCCGAGATGCGGCGCGAGCACGCTGTGGTCGAGGGCGTCCAAGCGAACGCTCCCCCACCAAAGCCCTCCCGCGACCAGTGCGCAGGCGAGCACACCGAACCGAGCTCGGCGGTCGAGTACGCCGACGGAAGCGACGGTTAACCCAAGCGCCACAGCGAACATCACCAACGTTGAGATCCGGACGGCCGCCGAGGTTGCGAGCGCAAGACAGAGCGCGCCCGCGAGGGCGTGCTGCGCGTAGCGATCCAAAAAGAGCAGCGTCACGGAGCCACCAACTCCCGAAGCTGCTCGAGGCGGGCTGGGCCGATCCCCGGGATCGCGTCGAGGTCGTCGACCGAGCTGAACGCTCCATGCTGGTCGCGATAGTCGACGATCTTCTGCGCGGTGACCGGGCCAACGCCCGGCAGCTCGTCCAGCTGCTCGATCGTCGCCGTGTTCAGGTGCACCTTGCCACCCGGGGCTGCGGAACGGGCAGGCTCGCCGCCGCCGGGCGATGCCTCGACGACGACGCGTCGCGGCACGACCACCTGTGAGCCGTCGGAAACCTGCGCGGCCAGATTGACGAGACTCAGGTCGGCTCGACGCGTCGCGCCGCCGGCCCGACGGATGGCGTCGGCGATCCGCGCTCCGTGAACGAGCCGGTAGAGGCCGGGACGCTGCACGGCGCCGACCACGTGAACGACGAGCCGCGCCGGCGCCGCGGCCTCGATCTCCCCGGCCGCCGGTGGCGAGGGTTCCACCGTCGCCGTCCCGCTGCCCACGAAGAAACGACCCCCGACGAACAGGGCCGCGATGAGCAGACCAGCCGCGAGAAGCGCGCGTGAGCGAGTGACCTCGAGGCCGTCCATGTCGTCCATGGCAGCAGCCAGGCTGTGCCGTGTCTGTGACCGCTCTGGATCAAATGTGTGACGAAACCGGGAGCGGTGTCGTATATGAGGTGTGATGGAGCCATGACGCCCTCGCTCGCCGACGCAGCCGAGAAGCACCTGGACGACGTGTACCGCTACGTCCTCTACCTCACGCGCGACCCACAGGCCGCAGAAGATCTGGCCGCGGAGACGTTCGAGCGAGCCGTCCGGCTCTGGCACCGCTTCGATCCGGCCCGAGGGTCGGAGCGCACATGGCTCTGCCAGATCGCTCGTACTGCGGCGCTCGACCACCTCCGCTCGGAAGAGCGCCGACGCCGCCGCGAGCAGTCGTACGCGGGGATGGCCGAGCAAGAGCCCGAGCGCCTCGTGGAGCCGCTCTCCCCCTGGCTTCGCGAGGCGCTCGGCACGCTCTCTGCGGCGGAGCGCGAGGTGATCGCCCTCCGGGTGATCCTCGATCTCGACCCGACGTCCGCCGGCCGCGTCCTCGGCATCACGCCGACTGCCTGCACAACCCGGCTCTCCCGGGCCCTGGAAAAGCTCGAACGGAATGCGAGGTCAGCCCGTGTCGCCTGAGACCACGATCGACAAGCGCTTTGACGAGATCGTCTCCGCGCTCCGTGCCGAGACGCCCGCCACTCCTGCCGCGCTCCAGGCGCGCGTGAGTGCGGTTACGGCGGCGCCTCGCGCAGTACCCCGCTTCACCGCCCGGCGGATCCTGAGTTTTGCGATCCCTGCGGTCGCGGGTCTCTCTGTCGCCCTCGCCCTCGTCGTCGGACTGAACAGCGCCATCCGGCCGGCTCCCTCTGATGAGACCGCCGCCGTCGCGCGAGAGTCAGCACCTCCTGCCGCGACCGTGTCCCCAGCCTACGGCGAGGCCGGCACCGTCCAGGATCAAGCGCGGACACTTGCGCCGTCCCAGACAAAGAGCGAGGCGGCCACACCCGCTCCGTCGACCAACCGCGCGCAGGACTACAACGCGACGCTCCTCCTGCTCGTCGACGGAACCGACGAGCTGTCCGGCACGACCCAGCGCGCACTCCGCACGACGCGGCGCCTCGGCGGCTACCTCGTCTCCGTCAACTATGCGACCCCGGAGGCGGGCGAAGGAACCGCCGCCCTGCGCCTCCGGATCCCGGTGTCCCGTGTCCAGGCGGCGATCGTTTCGTTCAGCGGCCTCGGCCGGATCCTCTCGCAGGAAACTCGCATCTCCGATCTCCAGCAGCCGATCGACGAGCTCACGCGTCGCATTCGCCGGCTCGAGCGCGACGCCGCCAAGGCGCGAGGCGCCGAGCGCACGCGCCTACTCGCTCAGATCGCCTCGCTTCGGCGCCAGCGAACCGAGACCAACCGGCAGGCGGCATTCGCCACGGTGAACCTCGACCTGACGACGCATGCGCCCGAAGAGCCTGCACCCGCGCCGGGACGGCTCGGCCGCGCATTGGACGACGCGGTCGGGATCCTCCTCGCGGAGCTGGTCATCGCCGCGTACGCGCTCATCGTCGCCAGCCCGTTCTTGATGCTGCTGATCGCCGGCTTCTTCGGCAACCGCGCCTACCGGCGTTCTGCCGACCAGCGCCTGCTCGAGCGCGCCTAGAGGCGGCCGGCGGTCGTGTCGAGCGCTTCGCGGACAGAGCGCAGTCGCGGTTCGTTCGCGACGAAGCCCCGAACGACGTCAGGGTCGAACTGCTTGCCCGACTGCTGGACGAGCTCGCGGCCCGCGTCGACCCAGCGCTGGGCCTTCCGATAGGGCCGGTCGCTGGTGATCGCGTCGAGCGCGTCCGCGACGGCGAACACGCGCGCCGCGAGCGGAATCTCCGTGCCGGCGAGTCCATCGGGGTAGCCCCCTCCGTCCCAGCGCTCGTGGTGGGAACGAACGATTCGCAGACCTTCGCCGTGGAAGAACGCGACGCCGGTGAGCACCTGCTCGCCGAGCACGGTGTGCGTCCGCATCAAACGCTCCTCCGCGGGTGAGAGCGGCTTGGGCTTCTGGAGGATGCGATCGGGTATCCCGATCTTCCCGACGTCATGGAGAAGAAAGCCGTATTCGGTGCTCGGGTCCTCCAGGAGCTCGGAGTCCACGGCACGCGCAAGCTCCATCGCATAGACCTGGACGCGCTGAGAGTGCTGTCGTGTGCCGGTGTCCTTCGACTCGAGCGCACTTGCGAGCGCAGCGACGGTCTCCTTGTAGGCGCTCTGGACGAGTGCCCGCTGGCCGCGCTCGATCTCCAGGATGTGCCTGAGGTCGCGGGCGTACAGGAGAAGCTGTTCCTGCGGGTCGTCGGAGCGGGCGGACCGGAACGGAACCCCGAAACGAGTTCCTGCGAGCTGCTCGACCACCGAGAGGAGCTGAAGGGGACTGAATGGCTTTCGTAGTGCGGCATCTGCGCCCGCCTGCTCGGCCGCCTCCTCGGTGCCACCCTCGGACCCGCTGAGCATCACGACCGAGATCCCGTCGGTCGCCGGATCGCGCTTCAGCTGGCGGCAGAACTCCAGGCCGTTCATCCCCGGCATGTTCACGTCCAGCACGACCACGTCGGGCGTCGACAGGGCGATGGCTTCCTGCGCGCTCACCGCGTGCTCGGCCTCGTCGACATCGATGTCGAAGACCTCGAAGGTTGTCCGCAGAAGAGCGCGGAGCCCAGCGTCATCATCTACGAGTAAGAGTTTCACGAGCCCTCCTTGCCGAAGTGCCTTTCGCTTATCGGCCGGGAACTCCTACCCCTTTAGGGTGACTCTTCCCTCAGTCGAGAACGAGGTTGACCAGCTTTTGCGGGACGACGATCGACTGTTTGATCTCCTTGCCGTCCAGGATCGCCTGCACCTTCGCCGAGGCCTTGGCCTTCGCGACCAGGTCAGCCTCGGACAGGTCCGACGGCACCTCGATCCGGTCTCGCACCCTCCCGTTCACCTGAACGACGAGCTGGAACGTGTCCCGTTGCAGCATGGCCTGGTCTACCGCCGGCCAGGGCTCGGCCCACAGACGCTCGTGGCCCAGCCGCTCCCACAGCTCCTCCGCCACGTGCGGCGCGTATGGCTGGATCAGCGAGACCGCGGTCTCTGCAGCGAATCGCGCCGCCGGATCGTCCGGTCTCGGCGAAAGCTCGTTGACCAGCTCCATCACCGCTGAGATCGCCGTGTTGAACGAGTAGCGGCGCCCGAGGTCGTCGGTGACGCGCGCGATCGTCTCGTGCGTCTTTCGAGCCAGCGGCCCGTCGCCCGGCTCGCCCTCAGGTGTGCGCTCGACGACCTCGTGAACCACCCGCCACAGGCGCCGGACGAACTTCCGCATGCCCTCGAGCCCGCCCTCGGTCCACTCCATGTCCTCGTCGGCAGGGCCGATGAAGAGGATGTACAGCCGGACCGGGTCGGCGCCGAACTCCTCGACCAGCTGCTCCGGCCCGACGATGTTGCCGGCGCGCTTGGACATCTTGACCTGGCCCATCTGCACCCACCCGTTTCCGAAGAACTTCAGGAACGGCTCGCGGTAGCCGAGCAGGCCCATGTCGGTCAGGGCCTTGCAGAAGTACCGCGCGTAGATCATGTGCATCGTCGCGTGGTCGACGCCGCCCGTGTACTGGTCGACCGGGCCCCAGAAGTCGGCGAGCTCACGATCCCAAGGGGCCTCGGTGTTGTCCGGATCGCAGTAGCGGATGAAGTACCAGGACGAGTCGACGAAGGTGTCATCGTGTCGACCTCGCGGCGGCCCGGCCGTCCGCAGCTCGGACAATCGACGTTCACCCACTCCTCGGCGGTCGCAAGGGGCGAGACCCCCTTGGGCATGTAGTCCTCGATCTCCGGCAGAACCACGGGCAGCTGGTCGTCGGGGACGGCAACCGGGCCGCACTCGTCGCAGTGCACGATCGGGATCGGGCAGCCCCAGTAGCGCTGGCGTGAGAGGAGCCAGTCGCGCAGCCGAAAGTTGACCGCGGCTCGGCCCCGGCCCTGCTCGGCCAGCGAGCCGATGATCCTCTGTTTGCCCTCCTCCGCGGGCAGCCCGTCGAACTCGCCCGAGTTGACGAGCGCGCCGTCCTCGTCGATCACCTCGCGGATCGGCAGGTCGAACGTCTCCGCAAACTCGCGGTCCCGCTCGTCGTGCGCCGGCACCGCCATGATCGCCCCGGTCCCGTAGTCGGGCAGGACGTAGTCGGCGACCCAGACCGGAATCTGCTCGCCGTCGACGGGGTTCGTGGCGTGCCACCCTGTGAAGACGCCGGTCTTCTCCTCGGCCGCTGCGCGCTCCTCACCTTTCTTGGCCACGCCGCGGCGGACGTACTCGCGCATCTCCTCGGTGTCCAGTCGCCCGACGAGCTCGTGCTCGGGCGCCAGCACGAAGAAGGTGGCGCCGAAGAGCGTGTCCGGGCGGGTCGTGAAGACCGGGACGTCGACGTCGAGCTCCTCGATCCGGAACAGCACTTCGGCGCCCTCCGACCGACCGATCCAGTGCCGCTGCATGGCCAGGACGCGCTCGGGCCAGTCGAGGCCGTCCATATCGTCCAACAGCTGATCGGCGTAGGGCGTGATCCTGAAGAACCACTGCTCCAGGTTCTTGGAGACGACCTCGGAGCCGCAGCGCTCGCAGCGGCCGTCCTTCACCTGTTCGTTTGCGAGGACCGTCTGATCCTTCGGGCACCACTTGACCGGAGCGTTTGCGCGATAGGCGTGGCCCTGCTCGAAGAAGCGGAGGAAGACCCACTGCGTCCACTTGTAGTACTCGGGCAGGTGCGTGGAGATCTCGCGATCCCAGTCGATCGCCCAGCCGATGCGCTTCATCGACGCACGGATCGCCTCGATGTTCCGCTCAGTGATCTCGCGCGGGTGCCCGCCCTCCCTGATCGCCGCATTCTCCGACGGGAGGCCGAACGAGTCGAAGCCCATCGGCCGCAGGACGTTCATGCCGTTGCGGCGCCGGAAGTGGGCCAGGATGTCGCCCAGGGTGTAGACGAGGACGTGGCCCATGTGGAGCGTCCCGGACGGGTAGGGCAGCATCTCGAGGACGTAGGACTTGGGCGCCTCGTCCAGCAGTTCGCCGGGCTGCGGGTTCTCGGCGTAGAAGGCCTTCTCAGCCTCCCAGACCGCCTGCCACTTCTTCTCGATTCTCTGTGGTTCGTATCGCTCCATATCCGTCTCCAGAAAAGAAAAAGCCTCTCGATTGAGAGGCCGTGGAGAGCTACCGCGGCGCCGCCGCGTTGCTCCCTGCACTACTCGAGAAGCTGACTCACTGGGCTGACAATATCACCGAAGGCAGGGAGCCGCAACCCCCGAAAGGAGCGAGCATGGCGGAGTACACGGTGGTGAAAGTCGCGGACGTGGCGGACCAGGCGGAGAACATGGGTCACGATCCAGACCAGTTCGAGATTCGATTCATGCGCAACGACCTGGGCTGCGAGCACTGCGGCGTGAGCTTCGCGCGCTACGGCAAGGGATTTGCGGCCGGTGGCCACAGCCACAATCAGCAGGAGGAGATCTACGTGCTGGTCTCCGGCCGCGCGCAGGCGCTCGTCGGCGATAACGAGGTCGTCGACCTCGAGCCCTGGACTGCGATCCGGGTCCCCCCGGAGACACCGCGCGCGCTCCGCGTCGTCGGAGACGAGGACGCGCTCTTCGTCAAGATCGGCGCCCCGAACACAGGCCCGGGAGACGGCCGGGGCGTACCGGACAACTTCGCCTGGCCTGACGCCTAGACCGGGAGGAGTCCCGGCCGGTCGAGGATCGGCAGCGGCTTGAGGCCCGCCTCGCTCACCGGGGCATTAACCGGCTCGGAAAGCGGCGGCGCGCCGAACGACGCCCGCACCCGCTCCTCCGGCGGCTCGCCGTAGAGGGTCGTCCGCTGACGTGCGGTCCGGCCGATCGCTCGGATTGCCGCCTCCATCGCTTCCGGCGGGAACTCCTGGCCGTGATCGGCGCCTGCAGCACGCGAGATCGATTCGTTCATGAGCGTTCCGCCCAGGTCGTTCGCACCGGCGCGAAGAACGGCTTGCGCGCCTTCGACGCCGAGCTTGACCCA
>JBKJWJ010000328.1:0-2562 GCA_046716905.1 Gaiellaceae bacterium | reverse complement strand
GCCCGACTGGCTCGACGCTCAGCGGGCGGCGGTGACCGAGCGCCTGACCGAGCGGGCGTCGGCCTCACCGCTCGATCCCGGCATCCCGCTGGCCGAGCTCTTCTCCGGAGAGGCATGGGCGGCCGCGAGCGTCCCGCTGCTCGGGGTCGAACGGCGTGGCGGAAGCGTCTACCTGCCAGGAGCGGCGGCTGCGCTCGGCGTGCGCGCCGACGACGCGGCACGGCTCGAGGCTGCGCTCGCGTCGGCGGGTCTAGCCGGTCTCAGGTTGGCCGACCGAGACCTAGCCCGCTATCTCGAGGGGGAAGGGCGCCTGGTCCGCCTCGGCGACGAGTTCGCCGTCTCGCCTGCGGCCTACGAGCAGGCGAGGGAAACGGCCGTGGCGGAGTGCGAGCACGAAGGCTCGATCGCGCTCGGGCGATTCCGCGATCTGCTGGCGGTCAGCCGGCGGCCGGCCCAGCTGCTGCTGGAACGTCTCGATGCCGACGGCGTGACCCGGCGGACGGGAGACGTCCGCGTGCTCAGACGGAGGCCGCGGGGGAAAGCGTGATCTCGAAGGTGCAGCTCGGATCGCTGCGGAGCATGCAGGTGGACTCGTTGATCTCAGCCTTCTCTCCGTAATGCCCCGCAGTCCCCTGGACGAGCCCGCGAAGCAGGACGCACAGCTGGCGAGCCGACGAGTAGACGATCTGGACGCCGTCGGGGCCATGCTCCACGACCCGGAGCTGCGGTGGGGCCGCATTCGGAATCGTCGCGCGGACGAGCTCGTGGATCCGCGTCTCGACCGTCAGGAGGAACTCCCGTGCCGAGGGAGCGATGGCGAAGAACGCCGGATAGAGCCGCGTGAACGTCGTCTGGGCGGTGAAGCGACCGAACTCGTGCACAACCTCGCTGACCTCGGTTCTCGTCTCGGTGGCTGCCTTCCCGATGAGCTCGAGGAGCGCCGCGTCGTCGTACGACTCGCTGAGGAGAAATATCGGCTGGTCAGCGAAGACTGCCTGGGCCACGGCGGAACTGTGCTCGGCCGTCAGGTAGTCCCTGAGGCTCGTGAAGATGACGCCGTGCACCGGCCCGCAATTCTACGGCGGCTACGATCGCGGCAGGGAGCGGCATGGGCCCGGTGGCCCAGCTGGTCTTCAAAACCGGTGCGGTCGTGCAACCCACGGCTCGGTAGGTTCGACTCCTGCGCCGCTCCGTTAGCCGAAGCCGTCACACCGGGGAAACCGCCTCGGCTTCGTCTGACGCGACTTTGTACCGGTTTTTTGTACTGATTTCGCCCCAGAGCCGCGTGAATACGGCCTTCGACTTCCTCGAAGGAATCAACGAGTTCGACACGCACGCGTTCATCAGCACCTGTTGAGAGGCATCGAGCCAACCGATCCGACCGACCTCGATCCGACCGACCCGCAGAGCGGCGGTCGCTTGTAGTACCTGAGTGGCCCATCCGATCGCCCTCGGTCGAGTCCGAGTGTCGATCTCCGTCCGGGCGTTCGGCTCGCCGCCCGGCCTACTATTGAAGGCGTACCAGGACTGGCCGCGAAGTTCTGCCACCCTGACTCGCGGAGGTGGGCTAGGTCGCGTGGTGCCCGCTGCCAGGGGCGGGAGACCCGGACTTCCCCGCCGGGAACGCAGCGCTCGCACAACCCAGGAGGTGAGGAATGTGGCTGATGACGACGGACGGCTTCTACAGCGTCAGCCGGTGGGATCGGCAAGACGAGTACGAGAACCTGCTCTGCATCCGTGCGCGGCTGCCTGAGCACCTCGAGGCGCTGCGGTCGAAGGTGGCCGGCCTGACGGAGATCGCCGTGTCGCCCGGCGGCGACTACCGCTACCGAGTCTGGTGCGTCGACGGTGTCTTCCTCGATGTTCTCGCCGCGCTCGCGGCTGAGATCGAGTACCCGAACTTCAAGAGCGCCGTCCTCGCAAAGCAGGGCGCAACTGCCTACGAGAAGGCGCTCCACTCGATCTGGACGGTGCTGTCGAAGATTCAGCCTCGCGGCCCCTACGGGTGGGGCGGCGCCGAGTACCCGAGCGCCCGGCCGGGCGAGCCAGAGACGAGCACCGGACGGCTCGACTTAGGCCGATAAGCACCGCAGCTCGACCACGCTCGTTGGGTGACAAATGCCCTTGCCGTCCTTGTGTGCGGCGGCGAAGGGGCCAGCACACGAACAGCCCTGAGAGCGGCCGTCAGGCGTAGAAGACCGGATCGCGCTCGAACGGCTCCTCGTCCTCGTACTCCACCTGGTCGCAGTGATCCACCTCGTCGGCCGGAGCAGCGACCTCCTTCCTCTCGTGCCACCAGGCGAACAGGAAAGCGAACACGACACCGGCCACGGCCATGACGCGGGGTAGGTCGAGAACGAAAACGAAACCGAGCCAAATGGCACAGACGAGGACAGCTCGCACATTCACAACCCCAGGATAGGACGTGTCCGCGTCGGCCATCTAGCCGCCGCCTGTCGTCGGGCGTACAGTCGCTGGCGGGCCGGGGTCGTGGGAAGCGCCCGGGCGTTCGGCTCGCCGGGTGTGTTCGGCAGCGTGCTCCTTGACCTAAACGGCACAAAG
>JBKJWJ010000327.1:0-9682 GCA_046716905.1 Gaiellaceae bacterium | reverse complement strand
GTCTCAACAGTAGACGTGACGTCCGCCCCGTTCTCTATGATGGCAACAGTGACGTCGATGCTCGAAAGGGGAAGCGGATGACAGAGCGGGATGAGATCGCTTGTGCGCTTGGCTGCCATGACCCCGGCGAGCTGGGCAGTAGTGAGTGCGTCGCCCTTGGGAAGCCGGGCGAGTCGCTCGGCCGTCTCGGGCTTCATCTCGATTCGAGCTCGGGCCCTCGCCCACCACCGTGAGTGCGGCTTCCCGCCGACATCCACCATCCGGACTCCGCCGGTCTCGTCGATGTGCGAGAAGCCCGTCACGAGCCCGCGCGCGAGGGAGCCGCGACCGCGTCGAGGTCGGCAAGCTGACCCTCGACCCATTCGGCGAGGTCATGCTCGCGGATGTGCGCTCGCATGGCCTCGGCCCGCGCCGCGCGCTCCTGCGCGGGCATCTCGAGCGCCGCGTGAATCGCCTCCGCCTGTCCGGCGATGTCGAACGGGTTGACCGTCAACGCCCACTCGCTGAGCTCCTCGTGGACACCGGCGTTCTCCGAGAGGATCAGGACGCCGTCGCGCCCGTTCACGAGCGGGGCCTCCTTGGCGACGAGGTTGAGCCCGTCGAAGATCGCGTTCACGAGCAGCACGTCGTACTGCTTGTAGGCCGCGACCGAGGCGTGGAAGTCGTCCTCGATCCGGAGGTCGATCGGCGTCCACCCCTCGCGCTGGAAGCGGTCGTTCACGACGCGCGCGGTTCGCTGGACGGCACCGAGATACTCGGCGTACTCGGGGATGTCCTGGCGGCTCGGATCGAGCAACGCCAGCATCCCGACGCGACCGTGTAGCTCGGGATGGTCCGCGAGAAAGCGCTCGAACGCGCGGAATCCCCGCACGACGTTCTTCGACGGGTCCGTCCGGTCGACGCGGAGCACCAGCCATTCGGGACGGCCCGCGACAAGCTCAGCCTCACGCTGCCCGACTGCTTCGCTCGCGGCAAGCTCGTCGAACTCGCTCGGGTCGACGGAGATCGGATGGCTCGTCGCGGCGATGTGTCGCCCGTCGTACTCGGCGGTGCAGTCGACGAAGTTCACGTCGGCGCCGGCGATCTCGACGCACGAACGGAGAAAGTTGCGCCGCCAGCGATCCGTGTGGAAGCTGACGACGTCATTCGCCAGGAGTCCGTCATGCAGGGCGCGGCGGATCGCCGCCGGGAGGACGTGCCAGTAGTCCGGCTGGGGCCAGGGGATGTGGACGAAGTGGGCGAGTGCTGCGTCGGGCACGCGTGTCCGCACGAACCGCGGTGCGAGATACAGGTGGTAGTCGTGGAAGAAGACGGCAGCACCGGGCTCGGCCTCCAGTTCGGCCACGACCGCCTCGGCGAAGCCTGCGTTGACCGCGACATAGCCCTCGTCCCACGCATGGTGCAGCCCGCGGTCGAGATTCGGGGCCTGCGCGAGGTTCCAGAGGTAGTGCTGGAGGAACCAGAGCGTCGGGTTCGCAACGACGTTGTAGAACCAGTCGTACGCGGCGGGGTCGTGCGCGACGAGCCGGAGCCGGTAGGGCGAGCCGTCGCGGGCGATCTCCTGGATCGCGGCTCCTCCGGCCTCCCTGGCGATGACCCGTTCCTCGTCCGTCATCGCGCTCGCAATCCACGTCACGTCATGCATGGCGACCAGGCTGCGGAGAGCCGTGACCAACCCGCCGCCGCCCCTTCGGGCGACCCTTTTCCCGTCCGCATCGCGGTCGAAGGTGACCGGGCCGCGGTTCGAGACGACGATCAGCTTCCGGCGCGCGCCCACCGGCGGCACCCTACCCCAGGCGAAATTGCCGCAAACAGACGGTTCAGGCGGCGCCGGCGGAGAACGTCACAAGCTGCGTGTCCCCGGTGTCGTTGCCGTCGAGCCTGTTGAAGAGAGCGAGCCAGTCACGCAGCAGCCTCGGAGTCAGGAAGTGCTGGCGCACGTACTCCTTGCCGAGCACGCCGCGGCGGCGCGCCTCGGCTGGGTCTTCGAGGATCTGGAGGCAGGCCTTGGCGCACTCCTCCACGGAATCGACGAGCCAGCCGGTCTCACCCTCCTGGATCTGGGAGGGGATTCCCCCGACTCGACCCGCGACGGTGGGGCGGCTCTTCCAGAGACCTTCGGTCACCGTCAGACCGAAGCCCTCGCGGATCGACTTCTGCAGCACCGCGGCCGAATGCACCTGGAACGCGTTCACTTCGACCGACCCGATGTTGTTGAGGTTGGACAGGATGAAGATGTCGGGATCGCCGGCGGCGTACTCCACCGTCTGGTTGTAGAACTCCCAGCCCTCGGGGTCGTCATGGGCCATCGAGCCGACCAGACCCAGCTGGAGCCCCGGGTGAGACTCGCGCACGAGCCGGTACGAGTCGATCACCCCGAGCGGGTCTTTCCATGGATCGAACCGGGACACCTGCGTGATCAGGAGCCGGTCGACGTCGATCCCGAACTGGTCGACGATGTACGCGGCGTCCTCCGGGGAGAGCGCCATGTTCTTCGGCGTCAGGGGGTCGATGGCAGGTGGCCAGATGTAGGCCTCCGGCAGGTCGGCCGAGCTCGGCACGTACTGCGGCATGTGGAAGATCGCGCCGTCGTACTTGGCGATCGACGGCAGGAGGACGTTGAGAACGTCTGGGTTCGGGGTCGAGAGGTCGATGTGGCACCGCCAGACCCAGCGTGCCTTCGAGCTCGGGAAGTGATCGATGACCGCGGCCGGCTGCGGGTCGTGGACGATGATGAAGTCGTACTCGGAGTCGTCCAGCTCGGCCGCGTTCAGCTCGTTGTACCGATGGAAGATCGCTTCCTCTTCCTCCGTCAGGCCCTGCGGGTTGCCCTGCAAGCCGTTATGGATCTTCTTCGTGACGTTGAAGAATTCGTCCTGTCCGTTGATGATCCGCCAGTCCGCCTCCAGACCGGCGCTCTTCATCAGCGGCACGAGCGTGTAGTTGATCTCGGCGACACCGCCACCGAACGCGGTCGCGGAGAGATGCAGGACGCGTTTCCCCTCGAGCGGGGCGGCGAGGCGCTGAATCTCGGCCATGAGCCCACGGCCGCTGATCGTCGCGTAATCAGCGAGCGCTTTGGTTCCGACATTGACGATCGGGAGCATGGGTCAGGCGTCCTGCTGGGACGGTGTTGCGATCTGTACGTGAGAGTCGATCTATTCCTGGATGAACTTTACGAGCCGGAGGCGAGATCCCTGCCCGTCAGTTCCAGGACCGACCTCGAGCTCGTCGGAAAGCTCGCGGATGATCGAGATCCCGAGGCCCCCTTCTGTGAGCGACGCCTCATGCTCGCGCGCAGGCTCGGTGACGGTGAAGCCGCCGCCATTGTCGGAGACCTCGACCACGAGACGGTCGTGATGCAGCTCGTAGACGACTTGGACGGAGCCTTCCGTTCCGTCCTGGTACGCATGTCGTACCGAGTTCGAACAGGCCTCGGTGACCGCGAGCTTGAGGTCTCCAATCGTCTCGTCCGAGAGCTCACGTGTCTGAGACAGGCCGCTCAGCGCAAGGCGGACGAGCGAGATGTACTCCGCCTTCGCCGGAATGGTGAGGCGGACGGTCTGAATGCCGCCGTTGGTAGCCGCCGCAGGGCCTAGGTCAGTAGACATGGGTTTTGTGAAGGTTCTAGCAAGTTTGGACGAAATGGTTTCTGTTGTCTTCTGTATTCCTGCCCGCGCGGCCGTCTAAACCGCCCCTTAGGGGTTCCTGTGGAGGCGCCGTGGCCGTTCGCCCAGGCGCACCGGCACCTCGAGGCGGCGACCGTCGCGAAGAACCGTGAACGGAACGACCTGCCCGGGGACGAGACGCTCGCTCACCACCCGCACGAGATCGTCGGCACTGCGGATGCTCTCGTTTCCAATGCTGACAACTACGTCGCCGCCGACACGAAACTCGAATCCGTTGAGACGGCGCTGGTCGCTGCCGCCGCGAAGGCCTGCCTTTGCCCCCGGGCTCTCGGGAACAACGGTCGCGATCGCCGCTCCACGATCGACCGTGTACCCGAACCGCTTGGCGATCGTCGGCGTGAGATTCTCGGCGTTCACCCCCACGTACGCGTACGCGACGCGCCCGTTCCGGACGAGCTGGCGGAACGACCTCTTGGCAGCATTGATCGGGATCGCGAACCCCACACCCTCCGACTGGCCGGATTCGCTGCGGATCTGCGCGTTGATCCCGATCACGCGGCCCCGTGCATCGAAGAGTGGGCCTCCGGAGTTTCCGTGCGTGATCGGCGCATCGGTCTGGATCGCGTCTGCCACGTTGTACTCGGAAGTCAGCGAGCTGATCGTGCGGTTCGTCGCGGAGACAACCCCGACCGCGATCGAGCTCTCATTGCCGAACGGGCTCCCGAGGGCCGCAACCGGCGAGCCGACCACAGCCCGTGCCGAGTCGCCGAGGGGAACAGGCTCGAGCGAGTGCGCCTCGGGGTCGACCTTGAGGACGCTGACATCGTCGAAGACGTCCCAGCCCACCACGGTTGCCTCAATCCGATCCCGATCGCGGAAGCCGACATAGACCCGGTCTGCGGCCTCTGCCTCCTTGTCACCGTCACCGGCCGTCGTCACGACGTGGGCGCTCGTGAGGATGTAGCCCTCGCGCGAGATCACGAAGCCCGAGCCCTGCGCGGCGTGCTCGGCCGGGGGCCGGTCGTCGAAGAGGGCATACACCGTGACCACGCCGCCACTGCGGGCCTGGTAGATCGTTGCCGGATCGAAGCCGTTTCCGGCGAGCGGCTTGGCAGCCGCATTCGGCGCTTCGATCTCCCGCTCGACCGGCAAAGCCTCGGCAGAGCCCGACACGACCACGGTTTGGGTGCCGCCGTCGATCAGGCCCGTCCTGTCGGCGGCAACGACAGAAACGAGGCCGCCGACCGCGGCAGCGATCAGCGCGACGGCTGCAAAGGCGGAAGGGCGCACGAACATCTCACTGTAGCCACGCCCCTTCGAACCGCCAGGGCTCGTTTGCACGTGGAAACGCGAGGGGGCTGCTACAGGGCGAGCGCTGGCTCGCGATCCTCGACTTCGGCCGGGCTGCGTGGCAGTTTCAACGTGAAAACGGTGCGGCCGGGACGCAATCGAGCTCGATCTGGCCGCCCATCAGGCCCGCAAGCTCCTGGGCGATCGCAAGACCGAGCCCGGAACCGGACGAAACGGCATCTCCCGCACGATAGAACCGCTCGAAAACCTGCCTCTGCTCGCCCGCCGGCACTCCCGGGCCGTTGTCCTGGACACGAAAGGCGGCTCCCTCCGGCGACTCGATCGTGGCGAGGCGGATCTCGGTTCCCGGCGGCGTGTGGAGGATCGCGTTCTCGACCAGGATGCGCCCGATCTGACGAACGCGCTCCTCGTCGGCGAGCGCCGAGGCCGGTGCGCCCGCCTCCACTTCGAGGACGTGGTCTCGACCCCGGCCGACCCCCCCGAACTCTGTCACGAGCGAGGTCGCTATCTCCGCGAGGTCGACAGTGGCCATTTCCACGTGCAAACGGCCCGCGTCGAGCCGGGAGAGGTCGAGCAGGTCCGTAGCAAGCCGCGTCAGGCGCTCGACCTGGAGTCGCATCTCTGCCAGGAACTCGCGTTGAGTCTCCTCGTCCATGTCCTCGTCGGTCAGCAGCTCGATCTGGCCTCCGAGGGCGAAGATCGGCGTTCGCAGCTCGTGCGAGGCGTTCGCGATGAACTCTCTGCGTGCCCGCTCGAGCGCTGCCAGCCGCTCACGCATGCGGTCGAACGCGACAGCAAGCTCTCCGAGCTCGTCGGCGCTCTTATCCACCACCGGCTCGTCGAAGCGTCCACCGGCGATCCGGTCCGCCGCCCGCTCCAGGCGGTGAATCCGCCGCGCGAAGATCCGTGAGAGCAGGAATCCGACCAGCGCCGCAACCAGGAGTGCAAGCAGGCCGGCGGCGAGAAAGCGCTCACGGACGAGCGAGACGTTCTTCAGGGTGTCGTCGAGTGGGGCCGAGACGAGCAGGATGTAGGCGCCGCCGAAGGGCGCGGCCACCTCCGCAAACTCCACGCCGTCGCGCTGCACGACGCCTCGCGTCGTGCGACTGTGTTCAGCCGCTCGCTGAGCCACCGCATCCCGCTCCTCCGACCGGCCAATCGGCCTCGAATCCTCAACTGCGCGCAGGAAGACGGGTGTCTCGTTCAGGAACTCGTAGATCGTGACCCGAACCCCTCGCACCTGGCTCTCTGCGAGGACGAAGTCGCGCATGAGGAAGTCGGCGCGACTCTCCGCCCGCGTGTAGTCGAGAATGATCGAGTCGACGGTGCGCTGCAACTGCGACGTCCGGCCGTCCACGAGCCGGTTCTCCAGTGTCGGAACGACCGCCACGTAGACGATTCCGAGTGCGCCGGCGACGAGCGCGATCAGCGCCAGACCGAGCTTGACGCCAACCGTGCGGAGCCGCATCAGGAATCCCGGAAGCGGTAGCCAGCCCCGCGAACGGTCAGGATGAACTCCGGCTCGCTCGCGTCCCGCTCGAGCTTCTCGCGGAGATGCCGTACGTGAACGTCGATCGTTCGCGGCTCTCGGTACGACGAGTCTCCCCAGAGCGCCTCGAGCAGTTGGCGACGGCTGAAAACACGGCCTGGGTTGCCCGCAAGTGTTCTCAGGAGCTCGAATTCGACGTAGGTCAGCTGCACCCCCTCGCCTCGCACCTCCACGGACCGCCGGGCCGGGTCGACAGTGAGGCCCTCGGTCTTGATCACCTCGCTGTCACGACGATCCTGCTGCGCCGGCAGGGACGCACGGCGGAGGAGCGCCCGGACACGGCTCCTGAACTCGCGAATCGAGAACGGCTTCGTGATGTAGTCGTCAGCGCCGAGCTCGAGGCCCAGGACCTTGTCCAGCTCGTCGTCCCGGGCGGTCAACATGATGATCGGGACGGTGCTCTGGGCTCGGATGCGCTTGCAGACCTCGAGGCCGTCCAGCTTCGGCAGCATCAGGTCGAGCACGACGAGGTCGACCGGCTCCTGCTCGAACTTCGCGATCGCCTCCTCACCGTCCCTCGCGGAGAGCACACGGAAGCCGTCCCGCTCCAGCGGATAGGAGAGGAGCTTCTGAACGGAGTCCTCGTCGTCGACGAGGAGAATTGTCGAGGAGTCGGGCACGGGCGCATCACCGCCGGGCGCGCTACGCCAAGGCCCTCCCTACTATAGCCCGGACATGCCGCCGTTCCGGCCCCCAACCGCACGGAGGCGGGTGCGGCCCGGGTCGCTCGAGCGGCCGGTGAACGCGCGCGCCTACCGCGGCACGGCTCTGCTCGTCGCCATCCCCCTGCTGATCACGGCGTTCACGATCAGCCGGCCCGAGCCGCTTCCACCCCCGACCTTGCCTCCGGCCTTCGACGAAGTCGGCGCAACGCAGACCGCGCGCGACCTGAGCACCCAGTTCCCGACCCGGACACCGGGATCGATCGGCGCAGACGATGCGGCGGACTGGGTCGCGGAGCGCCTCGCATCCTTCGGTTTCCGCGTCCAGAGGGACCGTTTTCGCGCCGCGGTGCCGGGCGAGGGCCGCGTCGGGCTCGAAAACGTCATCGCCGTTTCCCCCGGGCGCTCTGCCGACGTGCTCGTCGTCATGGCGCACAGGGACAACCTCGGCCTCGGACAGGGAGCGAACGACAACGCCTCGGGCACGGGCGCGCTGCTGGAACTGGCCCGCGGCTACGGACTGCGCGCGGCGGCTCCTGGACAGGCGCGGGCGCCCGTGAGCCCCACGCACACGATCGTGTTCCTCTCGTCCGACGGCGGCGCGTTCGGAGGCCTCGGTGCCGCACGCTTCCTTGACGCCTCGCCATACCGGTCGCGCATAGCGGCGGCGGTCAACGTCGTCGCAATCGGGGGGAGGGACACGCTGCGCATCGAGCTCGCCGGGGACAAGCCCCGAACGCCCGACGCCGTACTCGTGCAGACGACCGCCGCGCGCATCCAGGGGACAGGCGTCGAGCCGCGGCGCACGAGCGCCGCAGGACAGCTGATCGACCTTGCGTTCCCTTTCAGCCTGTTCGAGCAGGCCCCCTTCATCGGCCAGGGAGTTCCCACGGTGACCATCACCACGGCAGGGGCGCGGCCGCCACGGCCACTCGAAGACACGCTCCAACGCCTGGATGACCGCCGCGTTGGGCAGTCAGGACGCGCGCTGGAGGCGATCGTCGGCTCACTGGACGAAGGCGTGGCGCTCGCCCGGGACACCTCGAGCTATGTCTACCTCGGGCCGCGGATCGTCCAGGGCTGGGCGGTGAAGCTCGTCCTCATGACCGCCCTCCTCCCGTTCCTCCTCGCTGCCGTCGACCTCTTCGCCCGTTGCAGGCGGAGGCGAATCGCGCTCACGCCCGCGTTGCGAAGCTTCCGCAGCCGTCTCGCGTTCTGGCTCTGGGTCGCGGCGGTGTTCGCATTCCTCGGCCTCGCCGGAGCCTGGCCGAACGCCGATCGCCCTCCGCCTCCCGACAACCAGGTCGCCGGCGACTGGCCGGTCGTCGCGCTCGGCTTCCTGGTCGTGCTGGCTCTCGGCGGGTGGCTCGTCGCGCGCGAGCGGCTCCTGCCGCGGCGCCCCGTTTCACCGGAGGAGGAGCTCGCCGGCCAGACCGCCGCGCTTCTCGTCCTGGCCGTCCTCGCGCTGCTGACCGTTGCCACGAATGCGTTCGCTTTGATCTTCCTGCTCCCGTCGCTGCACGCCTGGCTCTGGTTGCCGCAGCTCCGGCGGAGCCGGCCCGGTGTGCGTGCGGCTGTCCTGCTTGCCGGGCTCGTGGGGCCTGCCCTCCTGCTTGCCTCGTTCGCCTGGCGCTACAACCTCGGCTTCGACGCGCCCTGGTACGTCCTCGAGCTGGCCGCGATCGGACATGTCCCGCTGCCGGCGATCGCGATCACGCTCGGTTGGCTCGCAGCCGCCGGCCAGCTCTCGGCGATCGCCGCAGGACGGTATGCCCCGTATCCAGGTGCGCGCGAACGGCCGCCTCGCGGACCGATTCGCCAGGTCATCGGCCGTGTGCTCCGTTTCGCTCTCGGGCGCAGCGGCGCCACCGAGCTCAAGCGAGCCGTAGGTAGCTGACCGCCGAGCCGGCGGGGAGCTCGCCGGCCCCGGCAGGAATCGTCACGAGTGCATCTGCTCCGGCCGACCGCGCGATCATGTGCGACTCCTGACCGGTCAGGACGTCGAGCTCGACGGCGCCGCCGACGATCGCCGACCGCGCGCGAACGAGCTCCGTCCGGGCCGGATTCGCCCGAACGGCCCGAGCGAGCCGCCCCGGGTCGAACCGAGGTAACGGGTCGGCGGCGCCCTGGAGCGCGAGCACGGCGGGCCGGACGAAGAGCTCGAAGCACACAAGCGTCGACACGGGGTTTCCGGGCAGCCCGAACACGAGCGTCCGTCCCTTGACGCCGAACCAAAGCGGCTTGCCGGGCTTGACCGACACTCCCCAGAAGACCTCGTCGACACCGAGCTCCGCACCCACCGACCGAACGAGATCGTGCGGGCCGACCGACACGCCACCGGTGGTCACGAGCAAATCTGCCTCCAGACCGGCCGTGAGCGCTCCTCGATGCGCGTCCTCGTCGTCGCTGACGGCATCGAGCACGTGCACGCCCGCACCTGCGGAGTCCAGCTGCGCGCTCAGGAGCACGGTGTTGGCCTCGTAGATCTCTCCTGGCGCCAGCTCGTCGCCAGGCCGACGGAGCTCGGTTCC
>JBKJWJ010000326.1:0-5709 GCA_046716905.1 Gaiellaceae bacterium | reverse complement strand
CGTCGCGCCGAACGTTCCGCAGCGCGATTCGCCCGTCCTCGCCGATCTGGCGCGCGACCTTGACGAGCTCCTTGCGTCGCTCCTCCGTCAGCTGAGGGATCGGAAGGCGGATCACCTTGCCGTCGTTGGCGGGGTTCAGGCCCAGATCGGACTCTTGAATCGCTCGCTCGATCGCCGCGACGGAGCTCGGGTCGAAGGGCTGGACGGTGAGGAGCCGCGGCTCGGGGACGTTCAGCGTCGCGAGCTGGTTGAGCGGCGTCAGCTGGCCGTAATAGTCGACCTGCACCCGATCGAGCAGGGCGGCCGAGGCGCGGCCCGTGCGGATCGTGTTCAGCTCGGCGTGGGTCGACTCGACCGACTTGTCCATCCTGCGGCCCGCGTCCTTGATCAGGTCGTCGATCATGTGCCTGCTCCGGTGGTGGTCGGTGTCGAGATGATCGTGCCGACGCGCTCCCCGAGCGCAACGCGCCTGATGTTGCCCTCGGCGAGCGCGAAGACATAGATCGGAAGCGCATTGTCCATGCACAGGGACAGGGCCGTCGTGTCCATCACCTTGAGGCCGCGCTCGATCGCCTGGAGATGCGTCAGCTCAGGGAGGAACTCGGCGTTCGGCTCCTGCCGGGGATCGCCGTCGTAGACGCCTTCGACCGCGTGCTTCGCCATCAGAATCGCCTCGGCGCCGATCTCGAGCGCGCGAAGCGCAGCCGCAGTGTCGGTGGTGAAGAACGGGTTGCCCGTGCCTGCCGCAAAGATGACGATACGGTCCTTTTCCAAGTGTCGGATCGCCCGCCGGCGGATGTAGGGTTCCGCGACCTCGGAGACGTGGATCGCAGAAAGGATCCGCGTGTGCATCCCTTGCTGTTCGAGCACGTCCTGAAGCGCCAGCGCGTTCAGAACGGTGGCGAGCATCCCGGCGTAGTCGGCAGTCGCGCGATCCATTCCTTCGGCTGCCGCCTTCATGCCGCGGTAGATGTTCCCGGCACCGACGACGATCGCGATCTGGACACCGCGGTCGTGGATCTCCTTGATCTCGGCCGCGATGCGCTCGACCTCCTGCAGGTCGAGACCGTAGTCCTTGTCTCCCATCAACGCCTCGCCGGAGAGCTTCAGCAGCACCCGCCCGAAGGCCGGCGAGGCGCCGTTGCTACTCGGCAAGGGCGAACCGTGAGAAGTTCAGCACGCCGGCGTTCTGCTCCTGGAGCACCTGGCCGACCGTCTTGCCGCTCTCGTGGATCCACTCCTGGTCCAGGAGAGCGGTCTGGGCGAAGAAGCGCTTCCTGAGCATCCCCTCGACGATGTTGCCGCGGACCTGCTCGGGCTTCGACTGCACCTCGTCGGAGTTCTCGTAGATCGAGCGCTCGGCCTCGACCTCTTCGGCGGGAACCTCTTCGCGCGTGGTGTATTTGGGGGCCGCGAACGAGATGTGCATGGCGAGCTGCCGCGCTAGCTCTGCCGAACCGCGGACCCTGACGAGCACGCCGATCTTGTTCGCCGGCGGGTGCACGTACGCGACGACCGTCTCGTCACCTTCCTTCTCGAAGCGTGCCGTGCCGCGCACCGCGACGTTCTCCCCGATCTTGCCGACGAGCTCGACGCGTTCCTCCTCCAGCTCCGGCGCTGCCTCGGACCCGTCGCGCTCCACCCTCTCGAGGACGCGATCTGCGAAGGCGAGGAACTCCTCGTTCTTCGAAACCGGCTCCGTCTCGCAGCCGATTGCCACGAGCGTGCCGTACTCGTCGCCTATCCGGGAGAGGACGATTCCCTCCGTCGTCTCGCGACCCGCGCGCTTGCCGGCGGCAGCCATTCCCCGCTCGCGCAGGAGACGCTTGGCTGCATCCACGTCGCCGCCGGTCTCCTGGAGGGCGCGCTTGCAGTCCATCATCCCCGCGCCGGTCTCGTCGCGCAGCTCCTTGACGAGCGCGGCGGAGATCTCCGTCGTGCTCATTTGGCGTCGCTCTCGTCAACGCTCTCGGCAGAGGGCTCGGCAGGCGCGGGCGCCTCGGCTGGAACCTCGGCCTCGGCGGGCGCGGGCACCTCGGCGGGAGCCTCGGCCTCGGCGGGCGCAGGCGCCTCGGCGGGGACCTCGGCCTCCCCGGATGCTTTCGGAACAGCCTCGGCCGCCGGGGGCGCTTCCTCGGCCGCAACGGTCTCGGCGGCGTTCTCTGCCTGGGCCGTTGGCTCATGCTCGACAGGGGTCTCATCCGCGGCCGGGGGCGCCCCTTTGGGCTCCGGCTCGCGCTGTCCGTTGCGCTCGAAGTCCTCGACGGTCACGCCGGTCTTCCCTGCCTCGATCGCGTCGCCGATCGCACGGACGATCAGGCTGCAGGAGCGAATCGCGTCGTCGTTACCGGGAATCACGAGGTCGGCCTCGTCCGGGTCGCAGTTCGTATCGACGAGCCCGATGATCGGAAGGCCGAGCCTTCGGGCCTCCTTCACCGCGATCTGCTCCTTCCGCAGGTCGACGACGAAGAGCGCGTCGGGCTGGCGCTTGAGATCGGCGACTCCGCCGAGGTTGGCCTCGAGCTTCTCGAGCTCGGCGAGCATGGTCAGCCGCTCCTTGGCGGGCAGCAGGTCGAGCTGGTCCTCCTCCTTGAGGCGCCGGAGCTCGTGGAGCCGCTCGACCCGGGTCGACATCGTCTTACAGTTGGTGATCAGGCCGCCGAGCCAGCGATGATTGACGTACGGCATGCCGACTCGCTTCGCGGTGTCCTGGACGGCGTCCTGAGCCTGCTTCTTCGTGCCGACGAACAGCACCGTCCCCTTCTTGCTCGCCAAGTCGCGCACGAACTCGCACGCGTCCTCGAGGAGCTGTGAGGTCTTCTGCAGATCGATGATGTAGATGCCGCCGCGCTCCGTGAAGATGAAACGGCGCATCTTTGGGTTCCAGCGACGAGTCTGGTGGCCGAAATGGACGCCGGCCTCCAGCAGCTCACGCATCGAGACAGCGGGCAAAGGAATCCCCCTTGATCGGTTGACGGTTGCTTCTGTCGGCGGGACGAGCGTGGAACCGGCGGCTGAGAGCCATCCGGCACCGTCCACGTCGCCGATCCGCCGGATCGGGTACGGAACGGCAGGATTCTAGCGGAGGTTCGTCAAGAACCGGGCGAGCTCGACGGGAAGCGGCGAGTCCACCTCGACCCGCTCGTGCGTGAACGGATGCTCGAACGCAAGCCGTGTCGCATGCAGGAATTGGCGACCCAGAGCGGGGTCAGGCACCCCATAGGTCGGATCGCCGACGACCGGCAGTCCGATGGCGGCGAGATGAACGCGAACCTGGTGGGTACGTCCCGTCTCGAGCTGCACCCGCAGGAGCGCATGCTGGCCGATGGTCTCCAGCAGCTCGAAATCCGTGACCGCCTCCCGCGGGGTTTCCGTGTTGAGCGACTGCCGAGTCGCGTCACGGCGATCGCGCCCGATCGGGGCCTCGATCCGGCCCTTGCGCGATTTGGGACGCCCGCGGACGAGAGCCGTGTAGATCCGCTCGAGCCCGTGCTCCTGCACGAGCGCCTTGAGTAACCCGTGTGCCTCCTCCGACTTGGCGACGACGAGCAGTCCGGACGTGTCGCGGTCGAGTCGGTGGACGATCCCCGGGCGTTCCTCGTCTCCTCCGGCGGCGCCGTGGGCGAGAACGCCGTGGACGAGGGTTCCCGTCGCATGTCCCGGCGAAGGGTGCACGACGACGCCCGCCGGCTTGTCCACGACGAGCAGGTGCTCGTCCTCGTACGCAATCCGTAGGTCGATTTCCTCGGGCGCGAGCTCCGGCGGGCGCTCAGGCGGCTCGTACTCGACATCCTCCCCGCCCGCGAGCCGCCGGCTCTTTGCCGCCGGATCGCCGTCGACGACCACCTTTCCCGCCTCGAGCAGACGCTCCGCCGCGGTGCGAGAGCCGATCTCCGGAAGGCCGGCGAGAAAACGGTCGAGCCGGAGCCCGGCCGCCGAGTCAGGAACGGTGAGACGAGCCAGGTGCGTGCCGGCGCGGCTCGCGGTCTGCGAGGAGCAGCGCGGCGATCAGGATGCCGACACCGGCGACGATGAAGCTGTCGGCCAGGTTGAAGGAAGGCCAGTAGCGGAAGTCGAGAAAGTCCGTGACGTGACCGAGCCGCACGCGGTCGATGAGGTTCGCGCCGCTGCCACCGAGAAGGAACCCGAGCGCGACAGGAAGGATCGGGTGCCTACCGCCGGAGCGCGCGAAGAAGGCCAGCATCCAGCCGACGGCGATGGTCGTGAGGACGATGACGACGAGCGTGGCCGTCGGAAAGAGGCCGAATGCGATCCCGGAGTTCTGGACGTGGTGGATGGAGAGCGGACCGACGACGTCGACCTCTTCGCCCAGGGCGAGCTGCGACGACACGATCCATTTCGTGAGCTGGTCGGCGACGATTGCGGCGAACGCGACCGCGCTGAGCTCGACCCATTGGCGGCCGCGAGCGGCGAGGGAACGCCGAGCGCCAAGCACCGGGACGACGCCGTTCGTCGACGAGCCCACCCGGATCTCGGTCGCTCTGGCCTCCGTTACGTTCGTTCCTCTTTGCGCTTGCACTCGATGCAAAGCGTCGCCCAGGGCATCGCCTCGAGACGCTCTTCGGGGATCTGGGCACCGCAGTTGACGCATTCGCCGAACGTGCCGTCCCCGATGCGCACCAGGGCGGCGTCGATCGCCTCGAGGACGCGCTCATCGTGATCCTCGAGGGTGTTTCCGATCTCGCGGTCGACCGTCTCTGTCGCCGTGTCGGCAGGGTGCTGGTCGACGCTCCCCGCGACGAGCTCTCCGGTCTCGTCCTCGAGTGAGCCGGCGTTCTCCTTGTGGAGATGCTCGAGCGCAGCAGCGACTGCGTCCCGCCTCTCGGTCAGGAGGGTCTTGAAATGATCGATGTCGACGGCGCTCACGCGGAGAGTCTCCGTGCGGCCTCGGACGGCCCGAGCCCGGTCACCTCGACGACCTTGTCCCGCGAGCCGTGCCCCGAGACGAGGCGGATGTCGTCAGCTCCCACCCGCAAGGCTTGGGCCAGCAGCCTGACCGTCGCGTCGTTCGCCTTGCCCCGTTCGGGCGCAGCGGCGACCCGGATCTTCCAGGCCTCGCCATGGCGTCCAACGATGCCAGGCTCCTTCGAGCCCGGAGAAACGCGCAGCCGCAGTCGTGTTGCGCCCCCTGCCACGTGCTGATTCTAGTGTCGCGCGGTCAAGCGGCGGCGGCTTCGTCCGCTTCGTCCTCGCCATCGGCCTCGTCGACCGTGGCGAGGGCGGTGCTGAGGAGCTCCCGGAGCCTGCGAACGTCGGCCTGCAGCCGCTCTCGCTCGGCGGTCGCCTTGAAGGTGATCCGCCGTGCCTCGGCATGGGCCTCGGAGACGACGAGCTCCGCGCTCCGGCGAGCCTGTTCGCGCTGTTCTTCGGCCGCGGACTCGGCGGAGACGAGCGTCCTGCGCAGGAGGGATTCGAGCTCGCGGTGGCGCTGGAGCTCCGCCTCGAGCCCGTCGACTCGCTCGATCAGGTCGTGCCGCTCGCGCCAGACGTCTTCGTAGCTGTCCGCGATCTCGTCCAGGAGACGCTCGACGGCGCCCCGCCGGTAGCCCCAGGGGCCTCGCTTGATCGGGATGTGCCGGATCTCAGTCGGTGCCAGGCCCATGACTAACCCCTCTCAGCCGAGTTCGCCCAGGATGCGGATCACGATGCCGCTCACGATCCAGAGCGTGAAGATCGCGACGATCGGAG
>JBKJWJ010000325.1:0-3723 GCA_046716905.1 Gaiellaceae bacterium | reverse complement strand
CTTAACGAGACCTCTTTACGGGCGCTCGTGTAGATCGCGGTGTCGATTCTGCGCCGCAGCTCGCGCAGCTCGCCGGAACCCAGGACGAGCGGCCCGACGGTTGCACGGCCACCGCGGAAGACGAGGTAGTCGGCGCCGAGCGTCGCCACTTTGATCCGCACCTCCTGGATCGAGAAGAGGTTCGCGACGGGCACCGGGAGGGGACCGAACCGGTCGATCGTCGAGGCCTCGAGCTCGCGCAGCTCGTCCTCGGTCTCGACGAGCGCGAGGCGCCGGTGCAGGTCGATCTTCAACGCCTCGGAGTCGACGTAGGTGTTCGGCACGAAGGCGTCGACCCGCGCGTCGATTCGAACGGGGCGCGCGGTGGGCCGCCGCTCGCCCGAGAGCTCCGCGACAGCCTCCCCGAGCAGCTCGACGTAGAGCTCGAACCCGAGCGCGGCGACGTGGCCCGACTGCTCCGCGCCGAGGAGATCGCCCGCGCCGCGGATCTCGAGGTCGCGCATCGCAATCGCGAAGCCGGCGCCGAGCTCCGTGTGGTCGGCGAGGGTCGCGAGGCGAGCGCGCGCCTCCGGGGTGAGCTCGGACGCGTCGGGATAGAAGAGATACGCGTGTGCGAGCGCGTCGGATCGGCCGACCCGACCGCGGATCTGGTAGAGCTGGGCGAGCCCGAGGGCATCCGCGCGCTCGACGACCAGAGTGTTCGCCTGCGGGATGTCAAGGCCTGACTCGATGATCGTCGTCGACACCAGCACGTCGGCGTCGCCGCGGAGGAACAAGATCATCCGGTCCTCGAGCTCTTTCTCGCGCATCTGCCCGTGGGCCACGACGAAGCGGAGATCGGGTGCGAGCGCCTGGAGGAAGGCCGCGCGCTCCTCGATCGTCTCGACGCGGTTGTGGAGGAAGAACGCCTGCCCGTCGCGCGCAACCTCACGCTCGAGAGCCTGCTTGACGAGGTCTTCGTCGAACTCGCCCACGTAGGTTCGGATCGGCCTTCGCCCTTCGGGAGGTGTCTCGATGATCGAGATGTCGCGGAGGCCCGACAGGGACATGTGCAGCGTCCGAGGGATCGGAGTAGCGGTCAGGGCGAGCACGTCGACCTCGAGCCTGAGCTGGCGGAGAAGCTCCTTCTGAGCCACTCCGAAACGCTGCTCCTCGTCCACGATCACGAGGCCGAGATCCTTCGGGATCACGTCTCGCGAGAGCACACGATGGGTTCCGATCAGGACGTCGACCTTGCCTTCGGCGAAGTCGGCCAGCACCTGCTTCGTCTCCTTCGGCGTCCGGAAGCGCGAGACCATCTCGACGCGCAGCGGGAAGTCGCGATAGCGCTCACGGAAGGTATTCCAGTGCTGCTGCGCGAGCACCGTCGTCGGGACGAGCATCAGGCTCTGCTTGCCGTTCAACGCGACGGCGAAGGCGGCCCTGACGGCAACCTCGGTCTTGCCGAAGCCGACGTCGCCGCAGACCAGGCGGTCCATCGGCCGTGGCGCTTCGAGGTCTTCCTTGACGGCTTCGATCGCGGCCCGCTGGTCTTCGGTCTCCTGGTAGGGGAAGTCCGCCTCGAGCTGCTCCAGATACTCGTGGCGGAGGTCGTAGGCGACTCCGGGCGCTTGCTGCCGCTCGGCATAGAGGCGCAGGAGGTCTCCGGCGAGCTCGCGGATTCCCTCGCGTGCGCGGCTCTTGAGGTTCTGCCAGGCCTTCCCGCCGAGCTTCGAGAGGGCCGGCGAGCCTCCGTCGACGCCGACGTAGCGGGAGACCTTGCCGAGCTGCTCGTGCGGGACGTACAGCCTGTCGTCGCCGCGGAATGCGAGCAAGAGGTAGTCACGCGTGACGCCGGCGACGTCCTTCGTCTCGAAGCCGAGCAGCTTGCCGACACCGTGATCCTCGTGGACGACGTAGTCGCCGGTGCGGAGGTCTGCGAACGACTGGAGCGCGCGGCCCACGCGGTGCTCGGCGCGCCGAGGCTTGCGCCGGAACACCTGGGTGTCCGGAAGCAGGGCGATTCCGAGGTCACGCCAGACGAACCCCCGCCGGGCGGGCGACACCGCGTAGATCAGCTCCGCCTCTGCCGGCACGCCTTCGCCCGGCTCCACGAGTCGCGCTTCGACCCGCCGCAGCAGGTTCTGGTTTCGGAGCGCCTCACCACGGTGCGCGAAGGCGACGATCACCCGGAGGCCGCCGCGCACAAGCGAAGCGAGCTCCTGCTCGGCCTCGGCGAGGCCGCGGGCGGCAATCGCCGGCCTCTGCGCCTCGAACGAGACCGGCTGGCCGGTCGGGAACGGATCAAGCTCCGCGGCGCCCTCGAGCGGCTGCGCTTGGAGTTTCTCCTCCTGCCAGACCGCTCGTACGGCGTCCGGTTGCCAGACGAGGTCCGGAGAGCGGCCGAGCGGAGGCACCAGGTCCTCCGGGATCGGAACCGGTTCGCCATCGTCGCGAAGCGTCGGCTCATCGAAGTCTGCGGCGCGTTCGGCCGCGGGATAGATGACCGCGCGCTCCACGGTGTGCAGCGTCCGCTGCGTGAAGGGCGAGTAGGCGCGAATCGACTCGATCTCGTCACCGAATAGCTCGATCCGCAATGGCTCGCGACCTGTTGCCGGAAAGACGTCGATGATGCCGCCGCGCACCGAGAACTGCCCGCGCTCCTCGGCCCGCTCGACCCGTTCGTAGCCGGCCAGCGCGAGGCGCTCGGTCAGGTCGTCGTCCGCATCCTCCGGAACCCGTATCGGCGACGGCCTAGCCGCGGGAGCCGGCATCCCCTCCGAGAGGGCGGACGCTGAGGCGACGACGAGCCCGCCCGCCCCGAGAACGTCGAGTGCCCGGGCGCGCTCGCCGACGAGGTGCGGCGCCGGCTCGAGACCAGAGCCCCACCGGACACCTCTGCTCGGAAGGAGTGCGACCACCTCGGGGCCGAGGAACCAGGACGCGCCTTCCGCAGCATCGCGTGCGTCGGCATCCTCGGGGAGGACGACGACGAGCCCCTTGGCAAGTCGGATGTGGAGCGCGGCCAGCAGGAGCGGCAGTGCAGGCTCGGACACTCTGGCGCGAGGGCCCTTCCGTTCGCCGACCTCAACGGCGAGGCCCTGATGCGTCGCTTCGATGTCATTCGCGAACGCGTTCAGGCGCTCGCTTTCGGCGAGCTCCTCCGCAACGACGTGTAGCACCGGCCGGTCCACGACGAACGCCGGAACGGGCAGTTCCGGGGGGTCAATCGTATGCGTCCGGGAGAATCTTGCAATGGGCCTCTCGATTCGCCGCGCCGGGCTCGACGACGGAGAGGCGCTCTTCCGGGTGCATCGCCAGAGCGTGCTCGCGGCGCACGTCGAGATCTTCCCGCCCGATCGCTACCGGTTTCCGGCTGAGGAGATGCGACTCCGCTGGAACGAGGAGCTCGGGGAACCCGACCGGGTCTTCCTCGTCGCCGAGCGTGACGGGAGGGTCGTCGGCTTCGCCGGCATCTCGCCGGGATGGCTGCGGAACCTCTTCGTCGATCCAGGCGAATGGGGCCACGGCATCGGCGCCACGCTCCACGACGAGGCGGTGGCGCTGCTGCGCGGCTCGAACGCGGGCGCGCTCCTCTGGGTCCTCGAGGCGAACGACCGAGCGCGCGCGTTCTACGAGCGCCGAGGATGGCGCGCCGACGGCGAGCGCCGGCAAGCAGAGCATCCACCCCCCCCGCCCCAGCTCAGGTACCGCCACGCCCACGGCACGAGAATGCCCCCCCGG
>JBKJWJ010000324.1:0-3604 GCA_046716905.1 Gaiellaceae bacterium | reverse complement strand
ATCTTCCGGACCGCCGCTCGGCCGGTGACGGCTCCCGGCCGCCAGCGTGCGTCATTCCGCGCACGACTGCACCGGACGGAGGACCCGGACGACGTCTATCGCTTCTGGGTTCCCGGCAGGCGCACGGCCACCGCACGAATCGTTCCGACAGCCGACGTTTCCGTCGCCGTCTGGAAAGCGGGGACCCGCAGCGTGTCCGAGCGAGGTGCGGCACGAAGGCGTGATCTGATCGCGGCCAGCGCGCGGCCCGGAGGCAGACCCGAAACGGTCCGGATCGAGAACGAGGCGAGCCGTGGCTACTGGGCGTACCTGGACGTCTTCCCGGCGCGAGGCGTGCGCTCCGCGCAGTACTCGCTCACAATCAGCTCTCGCGTACTGCAGTAGCGGCCGAGTACTCGACTGCAAGTCCCGACGGCGCGATGCCCGGCTTCCGGACCCGCACTCGAACACTCTTCGCCGCGAGGAATCTCGCGGCAAGAGCGTCCGCTACTGCGACCGCGAGCCACTCGATGAGACGGTGCTCGCCCCCGTCCGAGATCTCTTTCACGCACGCGGCTACGGCCCGGTAGTCCACGGTTGCGCCGAGCTCGTCCAGACGCGGCTCGTCGATCTCGAGGGCGATGTCATAGAGAAACGTGCGGCCGGTCTCCCGCTCGTCGTCGTCGACGCCGTGCCGGCCGAAGACCTCCAGCCCCACGAGCTCGAGGATCACCCGGCGACCGCCTGCGCCACGGTGAGCGCCTCCACGTGCTCCTTGACGTCGTGCACGCGGAGGATCGTCGCGCCCCGGTCGTAGGCGGCGACGGCCGCAGCCAGGCTCGCCGAGAGCGGGCCGGTCTTCGCCTGCGGATCACCGAGAATCCTCCCGAGCGAGCTCTTGCGAGAGAACCCCACGACGACGGGACGCCCGATCGAGGCGATCTCGTCCAGCCGGCGGATGAGCTCGAAGTTCTGCTCCACGGTCTTCCCGAACCCGATTCCAGGATCGAGGCAGACCCGATCTTCGCGGATGCCGGCGGCAGCGGCGAACCGGAGACGCTCCTCCAGGAAGGCAGCCACCTCCGAGACGACGTCGTCATACCGCGGATCTGCCTGCATCGTCCGCGGTTCGCCCTGCATGTGCATCAGGCAGAGATAGGCGTCCGAGCCCGCAACGACGTCCGCAAGCTCGGGGTCGCCTCGGAGCGCAGTGACGTCGTTGACCATCTCGGCGCCGAGCTCGAGCGCACGCCGCGCGACCTCGGCCCTTGCCGTGTCGATCGACACCGGCACCTCGCCGGCGACGGCCTCGAGAACCGGAAGCACGCGGCGCATCTCCTCGTCCACCGAGACCGGGTCTGCGCCGGGCCGGGTCGATTCACCTCCAACGTCGACGATCGCGGCGCCTTCCGCGCTCATCAGTCGGGCGCTCGCGATCGCATCCCCGGAATGGAAGTTGACGCCGCCGTCCGAGAACGAATCCGGCGTCACGTTCACGACTCCCATCACCGATGGGCGCGGAAATCGGTCTTCGGCGGGGGCGCGCATCGTGCGAGCCTATGCGTGGAGAGCCAGGGTTAGATCGAGCCGGTGAAGGTGTCGCACACCGCCGGGCGGCCTTCTTCGTAGCCTCGCGAGAACCAGCGCCGCCGCTGCTCGGATGAGCCGTGCGTCCAGCTCTCGGGATTGACCTGCCCCTGCGTCTGCTGCTGGATGCGGTCGTCGCCGATAGCGGCCGCCGCGTCCAGTCCTGCGTTGACGTCCTCCTGGGTGAGCTCCTCGATCAGTTCCGTTTTCACGGCGTTGGCCGCCCAGACGCCGGCGTAGCAATCCGCCTGCAGCTCGGAGCGAACGGCTTTGCTCTCCGGACCCTGGCGGTCATTGCCAATCCGCTCGAGGACGCCGAGTTGGTTCTGGACGTGATGCCCGTACTCGTGGGCGATGACGTACGCCTGCGCAAACGGCGCGCCACCTGCGCCGAGACGCGACTGCAGCTCGTCGAAGAAACCGAGGTCGATGTAGATCAGCTGGTCGCGCGGGCAGTAGAAGGGACCGACCTGGGAACTCGCGCCGCCGCATTGTGTCTGCACCTGATCGGTGAAGAAGACGGTGTCCACGTACGGGTACTTGCGGTTGCTGCTCTGAAAGACGCGGTCCCAGAAGCGCTGGACCGAGTTGACCACGGCGACGATCCGGCAGTCCTGGCGCTCGTTTGCGTCCTCGCCCGTGCGGCATTCCTGCGAGACCTCGCCCGGTGTGTCGCCTTGCCCGATCTGGCGCTCGTCGAGCGGCGCGAGCTGCCCGAGGCCGCCGCCGCCGGAAAGCAGCGTGATCAAGAGGTAGATCACGAGGGCGGCGCCGCCGAGGCCCCCGCCGCCCAGCGCAAGCCCGCCGCGCCCCATCCGCTGCCCGCGGACGTCGGTTACCTGACCCGGATCGAGACGGGCACCACGGCGGAAACGCATGCCGCATCTTTACCTGCGTCGCAGCCCCGGGAAACCCTGGTGACGTTTGGAGCCCCTCTGGGGCCCGAGGCCTAGCCTTTGGCCGGGTCGGGCGGCGGAGGCTGCATCATCGCGCCGGGAACCGGGAACGGCTTCGGCTTCGGTGCCGGCTTGCGCTCGCGGGTGGGCTTCTCCTCCACCTGAGCCGGCGTCTCGTCCGGGAAGACCTCGTCCTCCGTTGCGCCTTCGAGCAGGCGCAGGAACTGATCCTTGTCGATCGTCTCGCGCTCGATCAGGATCGCGGAGAGCCGGTGCAACTCGTCCATGTGCTCGCGCAGGACGGCGAGCGCACGGTCGTGCGCCTCCTCGATCACCCGACGGATCTCCTCGTCGATCTCGCGCGCGATCTCTTCCGAGTAGTCGGGCTCGGCGCTCATCTCGCGGCCGAGGAACGGCATGTCGTGGTTCCGGCCGAGCACCCGGGGGCCGAGTTTCTCGCTCATCCCGAAGCGCATGATCATCTGCTTCGCCGTGTGCGTGACCTTCTCGAGGTCGTTGGCGGCGCCGGTCGTGACCTCGTTGAAGACGACCTCCTCGGCCGCGCGCCCACCGAGAGTCGCGGCCAGCTGATCCATGAGCGTCGACTTCCGCGTCAGGTAGCGGTCCTCGCGGGGGAGGGAGATCGTGTAGCCGAGCGCCTGGCCGCGGCTGATGACCGAGATCTTGTGGACGTCGGTGTCCTGGTCGAGGTGGTGGCCGACGAGGGCATGTCCCATCTCGTGGTAGGCGGTGACCTTCCGCTCTGCTTCCGACAGGAGCCGGGTCTTCTTCTCGGGGCCGGCAATGACGCGCATGACGCCTTCCTCGAGCTCTTCCTGGCCGATCGTCTTGCGTCCCCGGCGCGCCGCGAGCAGCGCTGCCTCGTTGATGAGGTTCGAGAGATCGGCCCCCGTGAAGCCCGGAGTCCCTGCGGCGAGGGTGTCCAGCTCGACGACTGGGTCGATCGGCTTTCCCTTGGTGTGCACCTCGAGGATCTTCTTGCGTCCGGTCCGGTCGGGGCGGTCGACGACGATCTGGCGATCGAAGCGGCCTGGACGCAGGAGCGCCGGGTCGAGGATGTCCGGCCGGTTCGTGGCCGCGATCAAAATGATGTTGTCCTTCAGCTCGAACCCGTCCATCTC
>JBKJWJ010000323.1:0-14011 GCA_046716905.1 Gaiellaceae bacterium | reverse complement strand
GAGCGCTCGGTCCCGTTCAATGAGCCCGTCAGCACCTGATAGCCGGAAGGGATCTCGAGCCGGCCCGGTGCGTGATTCTGGGGCGGAGGCTCCGAGTCGAGCTCGGGCTCCTGTTCGAAGTCGGGCTCGGTCTCGGGCCGCTGCACCTCTACCTCTACCTCTTCCTCTTCCTCGAGCCGCTCGGTCACGAATCGAACCGGAGATCCTGGTGGTGGAGCCTGTGTCCGAGCTTGTCCCGTTTCGTTGCGAGATACCGGCGATTCTCGTCATTCGGAGAGGTCTCGATCGGCACCTGCTCGACGACTCGGAGCCCGAAGCCTTCGAGACCGGTGATCTTCTTCGGATTGTTCGTGAGGATGCGAATCGTGGTCAGTCCGAGGTCGGCCAGCATCTGGTTTCCGATCCCGTACTCCCTCGCGTCCGCTGGAAAGCCGAGCTCGAGGTTTGCCTCGACGGTGTCGAGCCCACCCTCCTGGAGCTCGTAGGCCTTCAGCTTGCTGAGCAGGCCGATCCCCCGGCCTTCCTGGGCCATGTAGAGGAGAACGCCGCGCTCCTCGGCTCCGATCCGCTGAAGCGCCTGCTCGAGTTGCTCGCCGCAGTCGCAGCGAAGCGAGTGGAAGACGTCTCCGGTGAGACATTCAGAGTGGACGCGGACGAGAACGTCCTCTGCGCCGTCCACGTCGCCCTTCACGAGCGCAACGTGCGGCTTGCCGGTCAGCGTCTCGCGGAACGCGACGGCCGTGAAGTCCCCGTAGGCAGTCGGAAGCTGCACGGTGACCGTGCGCTCGACGAGCTTCTCGGTGCGCCGCCGGTACTCGATGAGGTCGGCGACCGTGACCAGCTTGATCTCGTGGTGCTCACAGAACTCCGTGAGATCGGGCACCCGCGCCATCGTCCCGTCATCGTTCATCACCTCGCACACGACGCCGGCCGGGATCAGCCCGGCGAGCCGCGCGAGGTCGACGGCCGCCTCCGTCTGGCCGGTTCGCTCGAGCACGCCACCCGCGCGCGCTCGGAGCGGGAAGATGTGGCCAGGCTGGACGAGGTCCCCGGCGCTCTTGCTGGGGTCGATCGCCGTCTGGATCGTTCGCGAGCGATCAGCGGCGGAGATCCCGGTCGTGACGCCTTCCCGAGCCTCGATCGAGACCGTGAAGGCGGTCTGGAGCGGCGCCTCGTTGTTCTCGGCCATCGGTCGCAGGGCGAGCTCGTCGACCCGGTCCGGAGTCAGGCAGAGGCAGATCAGGCCGCGGGCGTGCGTCGCCATGAAGTTGATCGCCTCGGGCGTCGCGAATTGTGCGGCGATCGTGAGGTCGCCTTCGTTCTCGCGGTCTGCCGCGTCGACGACGATGACGAACTTTCCTGCCCGGATGTCCTCGACGGCCTCCTCGATCGTCGAAAAAACTGTTTCGGTCTTGGTCGCCATGCCCGTCATGCTATCCCGGCTATCCGACGCGGCCGACGAGCTTCTCCACATACTTCGCGAGGATGTCGACCTCGAGGTTGACCGAGTCGCCGGCCTGAAGGGAGCCGAGCGTTGTGACCTCGAGTGTGTGTCCGACGAGGGCAACCGCGAAGGTCTCGTCGGTGAGGCCCGCAATCGTGAGGGAGACGCCGTCGACCGCGATGGAGCCCTTCTCGACGCAGTAGCGGAGGATCTCCGGCGGCGTCTCGACCTTCAGCCGCTCCCCCTCGAACGACCTCACGCGACCGACCCCGTCCACGTGGCCCTGGACGTAGTGGCCCCCGAGCGGGTCTCCCGCCGCGAGCGCAGGCTCGAGGTTCACTGCGTCTCCGAACCGCTTCGAGCGCGCCATGGTCTCGTCGAGGACGTCGAAGGAGAGGTGGCCGTTCTCGGCTACGACGACGGTCAGGCAGACACCGTCGACCGCAATCGAGTCGCCCACACTCGGCTGGAGGGACGACTCGACGACGAGCCGCCGGCTCCCGAAGGAGACGGTGCGTGCACGCTCGCGGACGATCCCCGTGAACACGGGGAGAACGTTACTGGCCGAGCGCGATTGCCTCGATCGTCTCGCGGACGAGAGGCTGAAGCTTCGGGCGCGAAATGTCCGGCCGGGCGAGCGCGCCACGCAGCTCGTCGATCAGCTCCTGCGACTCCGGCCCGACCTCCCCGGGGGCGTCGAGCGCGTCCCGGACATGCCGGAGATCGATGCGTCCGGCAAGCCAGTGGGAAAGCGTCTGGACGAGGTCAGGGCTCGTTGACATAGGCACTCAGGAGAATGTCTTCTCCGACCGGGAGGGCAGTCAAACGGTACAGCAGGCCATCCGGGACCTGTCCGGCGAGAAGCGGCTCGCCCGCACCGGAGAGCCGGGGAGCGACGAAGAGAAGGAGCTTGTCGACCAGGCCTTGGCGGAAGAACATCGCCGCGAGTCGCGGGCCGCCCTCGAGCAGAATCGATTGGACGCCCTCCTCGGCCAGAGCGGCGAGCTCGTCCACGATCGAGCCGGTACGCAGCTCGAGCTCAGACGCTTCCGGAAGCGGTGGCCTGCCGAACACGAGCCTCCGTGGCTGCCGAAGAACCTTCACATCGCGTGCGTCGAGCCGTGGATCGTCGGCCAGCACCGTGCCCATCCCGACGGCGACGGCGTCGGACGCGGCGCGCAGCTCGTGGACGATCTCTCGACTCCGCTCTCCAGAGATCCAACGCTCCCCGGGCACCGTTACGCGGCCGTCGAGCGTTACGGCTGCCTTGTAGGTGACGAAGGGCCTTCGCTTCGCGACCCACGTCCGCCAGGCCTCGTTCTGCGCCCGCGCCTCGAAGAGACCCGCGTCCTCCACGTCCACCCCCGCGGCACGGAGCTCCTCGAGCCCGCCGCGCGCCTTGGGATTCGGATCCAGGCAACCGGCGACGACTCGAGCTACGCCCGCGTCAAGCACCGCCTGGGTGCAGGGTGGAGTGCTTCCACGATGCGCACACGGCTCGAGCGAGACGTAGAGCGTCGCGCCCTTCGCCTGCTCTCCCGCCGCCTCCAGGGCTCCGACCTCGGCGTGAGGCGCACCCTTCCGCTCGTGCCAGCCCTCGCCGACGATGTCTCCGTCCTTTACGACGACGGCGCCGACGACCGGATTCGGATGCGTCGTGCCGCGTCCTCGCTCCGCAAGCTCGAGTGCTCGAACGAGAAATCCGCTCATGCGAGCTCTTGAACCAGCCGCTTGTACGCCCGGGTCAGGTCCTCTCGGCCGAAGATGCTCGTCCCGGCCACGAAGAGCGTGGCGCCCGCGTCGCGCACGAGTCGGATGTTGTCCGGGCCTACACCGCCGTCCACCTGGATGTGCATCTCGGGAAGCAGGGCACGGAGCTTCTCAACCCGGCCGAGAGCCTCCGGCATGAAAGCCTGGCCGGAGTAACCGGGGTTGATGCTCATGCAGAGGACGAAATCAAAGGGCTCCGCCACCTGCGCCACCTGCTCCGGCTCGGTACCGGGGTTGAACGCGAGTCCGACCTCCAGCTCGTGCTCGCGCGCCTCGCGAGCGACGGCCGCCGGATCTGTGACGGCCTCGATGTGGAACGTGACGCTGTCGCCGCCGGCTTCCGCGATCGCGGCGAAGTGGCGGTCGGGCTCCTCAACCATCAGGTGACAGTCGAGGCGGCCACCGACCCGGTGGACGATCGGCGAGATCGACTGGAGCACGATCGGTCCAATCGTGACCGGCGGGACGAAGTGACCGTCGCCGACGTCGAAATGGAAGATTCGCGCGCCCCCTCGTAAGAGCGTCTCGATCTGCTCTCCGAGCTTGGCAAAGTCCGCCGCATAAAGCGACGGCTCGACCTCGACCGTCCGAATCCACTCCCGCCAGGGCACCCCGCGATCTTACGAGGGGCCACGTCCCACGCGGACACGACGAGTGTCTGACACTGACGGTCCGTTAGGGACGGGTCAGCCGCGCGATGAAGAAGCCCGACGTCCGATCGCGGTGCGGAAGGGTAAGGAGGAACTCCGGGCGGCGAAGGTGGACGAGCTCAGGCCATTCGCCGCCGAGCGATTCGATCTGGAGCCCCGATGCGTCTACGACGTCCTCGTTCTCCTCCTTCGCGATCGTGCAGACCGAGTAGAGGATGGCTCCACCCGGTTTCACGCGCTCGGCGGCGACCCGGAGCAGCTCGAGCTGTAGCTCCGGCAGAGGGCGGGCGCGCCACCGAAGGTCCGGCCGCGACGCAAGCACGCCGAGGCCGGAGCACGGCGCGTCGACGAGCACCCGGTCGAATCCGGTCAGCTCGGGAGCGAGGGCGCGGGCGTCCGCGACCACGACCTGGACGTTCGTCGCTCCCAGCAGGCGCGCATTCACCTCGAGCTCCCGGGCCCGGGCGGGATAGAGCTCGACGGCCACGACCTCCGCTGCCTTCGCCGCCAGTTGCGTCGTCTTGCCGCCCGGAGCCGCGCAGAGGTCGAGCACTCGCTCTCCCGGCTGGACTCCGACCGCCTCGCCGGCAAGCTGCGACGCCCGGCTCTGAGGCCAGACGAGACCCTGTTCGAGCTGCTCCTGGTCGATTCGATCGACGACGCGCGACTCGCCGGTCGCCACCACCCTGACGGCCGTTTCCGGCGGCTCGTTCTGCGCCCTCATGAGCGCCAGCGCCTCCTCTCGCCCCCACTCGCTCCACCAGGTCTCCGCAATCCAGTCCGGGTAGGAGTGCTTGAGCGCGGCCTCCTGCGCCGTCGACTCGGGGAGCGCTCTCAGTAGCGGGCGGATCCCCTCTGCGAGCCGACGAGTGACGGCGTTCGCGAATCCCGCGGCCCGCCATGCAGGCGTCGCCTTCACGAGCTCGACGACCTCGTTGACGGTCGCCCGGGGCGGAACGCCGCCCAGGTAGCCGAGCTCGTAGGCGCCGAGCCGGATCGCCGCGCGCACGGGCGGGTCGATCGCGCTCGCCGGTCGCCCGCCCAGCTGCTCGATCGCATGGTCGAGGACCCGGGTCATCTGGATCGCGCCGTACGCGATCCGCTGTGCGAACGCACGGTCGCGCGCGTCGAGGTCTTTGGCCTCGGACGCAAAGGCGCGGTCGGCGTAGGCGTCCTCCTCGAACACGCGCATCAGGACGCTGTGCGCGACCCGTCTGGCGGGGCTAGCGCCTGATGCCACGCTCGAACTCGGCCAGCGTCATGCGACGACCACCCTCCGGCTGGACTTCCAGAACTTCGAGGCCATCGACGCCGAGCCGCGACCGCCAGACGATCACGGGGCGATCGCGAAGCTCGCCGCGCGCGCCGATGTGCGGGGAGAGGGCGCGGATCTGGTCGTGCAGCTCCTTCGGCGTCCGTGACCAGTCGAGGAGCCGGTCCTCTGTTCCGATCTTCTCGGCGTACGTCGTCTCGCCCTCCTGAGCCCGAAAGTCCTGGCCGGCCAGCACCTCCTCCACCAGGCCCGGCGCGATCTGGGCGGCCCGGTCGTAGACGGCTCCTGCATCGTCGTCCGGGCCGATCGGAAGCGACTCGACGGCGCCGACCGGTCCCGCGTCGAGCTCCTCCACCAGCCGGATCACGCTGACTCCTGTCTCGGTGTCACCCGCCATGATCGCCCGCTCGACCGGAGCCGCTCCGCGCCAGCGCGGCAGCAGGGAAGGATGGACGTTGAGCCAGAGGGCCCGCTCCAGGAGCTCGGACGGGATCAGCGCGCCGTAGTCGACCAGCAGCACGGCATCCGCGTCGAGCGAAAAACCCCCGAGCCGCTCGGGCTGCTGGACGGCGATGCCGAGCTCCGAAGCCACTTCCTTCGCGGCCGGTGCGGCCAGCTGACGACCGCGCCCCTTGGGGCGGTCTGGACGGGTCAAGACGTACTCCACGGGCCGGCGGGCCGCGACCTCTCGGAGGATGCTCGCCCCGAACTGCCCCGTCGCCGCGACGGCCAAGCGCACTAGGGCGTCAGGACGGCCTTGGGCCGCAGGTGGGCGAGCGCTGCCTTTCGCGCTTCGTCGGTGGTGCGGTCGAGGATGAGGACGCCGTCGAGGTGGTCAAGCTCGTGCTGGACGACCCGTGCGGCATGATCGGTGAGCTCGATCGAGAGTTCACCGCCCTCCAGGTCGCGGCCCACGAGCCGAACCGAGATTGGACGCTCGACCGGCATCTGGACGCCGATCAGCGACAGGCAGCCCTCGTCTTCCACCGAATTCTCATCCGACGGGTCGGCGATCGCAGGGTTGACCAGGGCGACGGGATCCTCGTCGGAATCCGGCTGGAAGACGAAGACGCGGCGGATGATTCCGACCTGTGTCGCAGCAAGCCCCACCCCGTTTGCGTCGCGCATCAGCTGCGTCATCCGCTCGGCGAGCCGACGGAGGTCCCCGTCGAAGCTCTCGACCTCGCGCGCCTGCATGCGCAGAACCGGGTCGGGGTACTGGCGGATCTGCCCCAGCGCCAGCCGGCGGCGGGCTTCCGCCTCGGGATCGCGCTCTTCCGGCTGGACGTCTTCGGCTTCTGCTTCGGCCACAGGCGAAATGTACGTCAGAGGCTCTGAGGATCGACGTCGACCGTCGCCTTGACTCCCAGCTTCCGCATCTCCGGCGCTGCCGCCGCCAGGAGCCGGGCCGTGCGGGAGGCGACGGCTCGGACGCCGTCGGTCTTCGCGAGGAGCTGGGCACGGTGATGGCCGCGCAGCCGGAGGAGCGGCGCCGGCCCGAGCACGCGCGCGTCCTCCGAGGCGAGGCCCGACGCGATCTCGGCGAGGAGGCGCAGCGGATCCCGCTCGTCCGGGCCGGCCGCGACGACGCGCACGAGGTGGCCGAACGGCGGATAGCCGAGCTCTCGGCGCCGCTCGAGCTCTTCGGCGAGGAATCGGGCGACATCGTGCCGGGCCGCATGCACGATCGGCCGCGCGTCCGGCTGAAACGTCTGGACGATCACCCGGCCCGGCGCATCGCGGCCGCTCCTTCCCGCGAGCTGCGTCACGAGCTGGAACGTCCGTTCCTCGGCCCGGAAATCCGGCATGCCGAGGCCGGTGTCCGCGTCGACGACTGCCGCGAGAGCGACGCCGGCGAAGTGGTGGCCCTTCGCGACCATCTGGGTTCCGACGAGGACCGCGCGATCCGTCTCGGCGAACCGGCGGAGAGCAGCGGCGAGCTCTCCGGGCCGGCGAACGGAGTCGGCGTCGAGCCGGATCCGCTCGAGCCCCGGAACCTTCTGCGCCAGCTCCTTCTCGAGCTTCTGGGTGCCCGCGCCGATGCGAGTGAGCTCAGGTGAGCCGCACTCGGGGCAAGCCTCACCCGTGTCCTCGGCGTGGGAGCAGTGGTGGCAGTGGAGGCGTCCGTCGGAGTGGAGGACGAGCGCGACGTCGCAGTTCGGGCACCGGCGGGTCTTGCCACATGCCCGGCAGTGAAGAGCAGGCGCGATCCCGCGGCGGTTCAGCAAGAGGATCGCCTTGCCGCCCTTCTCCTCCAGAGCCGCGAGCCCGGCGAGGAGCGGTGCAGAGAGCGGATAGCCGGCTTCCCGGCGGAGATCGACGACCTTGACGACGGGCAGAGGGCCGGCGAGGCGGCCGCCGAGCTCGAGCCGCTCCAGCGCCTGCCAGCTCTCCGGTCGGGGGGTCGCGGTTCCGAAGACGGCGACGGCACCTTCGAGCCCGGCGCGTTTGGCGGCAACGGTGCGCGCGTCGTAGCGGGGGTCGGACTCCTGTTTGTAGGACGGATCGTGCTCCTCGTCAACGCAGATCACCCCGAGCCGGGCGACTGGCGCGAAGACGGCAGACCGTGCGCCGACCACGACCGGCGCAGCCCCGCTCGCTATTCGGACCCGCTCGTCCCGTCGCTCTGCCTCCGTGAGCCCAGAATGAAGAATGGCGACGCGGTCACCGAATCGGGCGCGCAGTCGGCCCACGGTCTGCGGGGCGAGCGCGATCTCAGGGACGAGGACGATCGCGCTGCGCCCTCGCTGGAGCGCCGCCGCGCACGCCTGGAGATAGACCTCGGTCTTGCCGCTTCCCGTCGCACCCTGGAGCAGGAAGTTGCCGCCGCCGGAGTCCATCGCATCCACGATCCGCTCGAGCGACCGTTGCTGACTCTCGCTCAGCGCCTCGGGCTCGGCCTCGCCCCCGAGGGAGTCCCGTTCTCCGGGCGAGGGCCGCTCTCCGCGGGCCCTCCGCTTCAGAGGCGCGACCAGCTCGAGTGCCCGCGCCGGGGTTGACCCGTAGTAGTCCGCGAGCCAGAGCGCGAGATCCACGAGCGGCTCGGGAAGCTTGTCGACGACCTCGCCGATCGGCACCGCCTTGACGCCCGGTGGCGGGCTTTCCTCCAAGCCGACCACGACACCGCGGCGCCGCGCGCCGTGGAAGAAGAGCGACACGACCGCTCCTTTTCCAACGTTCGCCGGAACCTCGTAGGTGAAGGGTCGGGCGACCGCCCGTGAGGACACGAGCGGGTACACCGACGCGTACGGCACGGCGGCCAGCGTACTGGCGCACTCTTGTAAGGTTGCCCTTACATGGACTGTGGAATGGTCTGCGCGCACGACGTCTCGAAACGCTTCGGCGAGGTCGCAGCGGTCGACGGCGCCGACCTGTGCGTCGAGCGCGGCGAATTCGTCGCACTTCTCGGCCCGAGCGGGTGCGGGAAGACGACGCTGCTCCGCCTGATCGCAGGCTTCGAACGGCCAGACACGGGCACGGTCGCCATCGCCGGACGACGCGTCGCCGGTGACACCTGGGTCGCCCCCGAGCACCGCCACGTGGGCATGGTGTTCCAGGACTACGCCCTCTTCCCGCACCTCACGGTGGCTGAGAACGTCGGCTTCGGACTGAACCGGGCCGACCGGGCCTCCCGAGTCGCCGACGCGCTGGCCCTCGTCGGCCTCGCCGGCCTCGACGCGCGCTACCCGGCCGAGCTGTCGGGCGGTCAACAGCAGCGAGTCGCCCTCGCCCGCGCTCTCGCGCCGCGGCCGGGAGTCGTCCTCCTCGACGAGCCGTGGAGCAACATCGACCCGCTCATGCGCGCCTCGATGCGCGACGAGCTCTGCTCGATTCTCAGAGAAGCCGACGTGACCGTCGTGCTCGTCACCCATGAGCGCGAAGAGGCCTTTTCGCTGGCCGACAGGATCGCGCTGATGCAGGACGGGACGATCGTCCAGTCAGGCTCTCCCGAGGAGATCTACTTCGAGCCCGCCAGTCGGTGGGCCGCCGAATTCGTCGGCGCGGCGAACCTCGTCCCGGGGCGGCTCGCCGGGGGCCATGTCGAGACCGCGATCGGCGATTTCGCCGCCGAGTGCGGCAACGGACATGCACCGGTCGAGGTGCTCGTCCGCCCGGAACTGATCGAGCTGCGGCCCGATCCGGAGGGCGCGGGCTGCGTCGTCGGCCGCGAGTTCCGCGGGCACGACGTCTTCTACCGCGTGCGCCTCGACGACGGAAGCGAGCTCTGCTCGCACCGGCCCTCGACCGAGCGTGTCTCCCTCGGAGACCGGGTCGCGGTCGTTCCTCACGCAGGCCGCGTCGCCATCTTCGACTGATCGTTCCTCGGTCTTGTAAGGTCGCCCTTACACACGTTGTCAGGGATACCTAACAAGGAAGGAGAGGAATGAAGTCTTGGATGCTCCTTGCGACCTTGGCGTTTGCGCTCGCCGGTTGCGGCGGCGGTGACGGCACGGTCTCCGGAGACGGCAAGCTGACGATCTACTCGGGCCGCGAGGAAGAGCTCGTCGCCCCCCTCATCGAACAGTTCGAAGAGGCGAGCGGCATCGATGCCGAGGTGCGGTACGGGGAGAGCGCGGAGCTGGCGGCGACGATCGCCGAGGAAGGCGACAACACGCCGGCCGACGTGTTCTTCGCGCAGGATCCCGGCTCTCTCGGTGCGGTCGAGAGCGAAGGCCTCCTTGCGGAATTGCCCGAGGACGTCCTCGAGCGCGTGGCCGAGCGCTACCGCGACTCCGACGGCCACTGGGTGGGGACGAGCGGCAGGGTCCGGGTCATCGCCTACAACACGGACGAGGTGCCCGAGCAGGAGGTGCCGGAGTCGGTCTTCGAGCTGACCGAGCCGAAGTGGAAAGGGAAGGTCGGGATCGCACCGACGAACGGCTCATTCCAGGCGTTCGTGACGGCCATGCGGCTCACCGCCGGCGAGGATAAGACGCGAACGTGGCTCGAGGCCATGAAGGCGAACGGCGCCAGGCTCTACGAGAAGAACACACCCATCGTGGAGGCGGTCGCCGCCGGCGAGCTCCAGCTCGGCCTCGTCAACCACTACTACCTCAGCCTCGTGAAGGAGGAGAGCCCCGAGGCGCCGATCGCGAACTCGTACCTCTCGGCCACAGACGCGGGCGCGCTCGTAAGCGTCGCCGGCGCCGCGATCCTCGACGCCTCGGACGACCAGGACGCGGCACGGGAGTTCGTCGATTACCTCCTGTCCGAGGAAGGCCAGCGGTTCTATGCCGAGGAGGCCGAGGAGTCCGAATACCCGCTGATCGAAGGCGTCGAGCCAAAGGAGGGTCTGCCGCCGCTCGAGGAGATCCAGGGCCCCGACGTCGAGCTCGGCCAGCTCGGCCCCGAGCTGGAGAAGACGCTCGAGCTGCTGAACGAGGTCGGCCTCACGACATGAGCCGAACCACGACGCGGCACGCCCGTCCGCCGGCCGCGCTTGCGGCGGCCGGGCTCGCCGTCGTGGGGCTCCTCTCGCTGCCGCTCGTCTACCTCGTCCTCCGTGCCGTGACCGGCGACGCGTGGGACGTGCTGGTCTCCGGCAATCTCGCGCGCCTGATCTGGGAGACGGGCATGCTCGTCGCGCTCGTGACTGCCAGCGCGCTCGCGGTCGGCGTTCCGCTCGCCTGGCTCGTCGTCCGCACCGACCTCCCCGGCAGCGCGCTCTGGGGCACCGCGGCCGCCCTCCCCCTGGTCGTGCCGAGCTACGTGGCCGCGCTCGTGCTGCTGGCGGCGTTCGGGCCGCGCGGTTTGCTCCAGCGGATCCTGGAGCCCCTGGGAGTGGAGCGGGTGCCGGAGATCTACGGCCTGCCCGGGGCCTGGCTTGCGCTGACGCTCTCGACCTACCCCTTCGTCTTCCTGCTTGCCGCTTCGGCTCTGCGTTCGCTCGATCCGGCGCTCGAGGATGCGGCGCGCGGACTCGGCCGTACGCCTTCTGACGCCTTTCGGCGAGTAACGCTTCCCGTTCTCCGGCCGTCGCTCGGCGCCGGCGCGCTGCTCGTCGCGCTGTACGTCCTCTCAGACTTCGGTGCGGTCTCGCTCATGCAGTACGACTCGCTGACCCGCGCGATCTTCCTTCAGTACCGCTCCCTCTTCGATCGCACTCCTGCCGCCGTGCTCGCACTCGTGCTCGTCGTGCTGACGGGCCTCGTGCTCGTGCTGGAGCTGAGGATGCGCGGACGGGCACTCGCCCGCTACCAGCGAACTGGGACGGGCGCCGCGAGACGACCCACGCGCGTCGCACTCGGCCGCTGGCGCTGGCCCGCGCTCGCGTTCTGCTCTCTGGCGGTCGGGTTCGCGCTCGTGGTGCCGGTCGCAGTCCTCGTCTACTGGGCGGCAGGTCGCTCCGAGGCCGTCGACTGGAGCTGGGCGCCGGTCGTAGGCTCCGTCGGCGTCTCGCTCGTCGCCGCGGCTGTGGCGGTCATTGCGACCCTGCCCGTGGCTGTCCTGGCCGTTCGCTATCCCTCCGGATGGACGACCGCGCTCGAGCGGCTTTCGTACGCAGGAAACGCGCTGCCCGGGATCGTGATCGCGCTCGCCCTCGTCTTCTTCGCCGCGAACTACGCGGCACCGATCTACCAGACGACCGCGCTGCTCGTCTTTGCCTACGTCGTGCGCTTCTTCCCACAGGCGCTCGCCGGCTCGCACTCGGCGTTCGTCCGAGTGAGCCCACGCCTCGAGGAGGCCGCCCGTGGCCTCGGTCGGAGCCCGGGCGCGGTCTTCGCACGGGTAACGGCGCCGCTCGTCGCACCGGGCTTGCTCGCAGGCGGCGCGCTCGTCTTCCTCAGCACGATGAAGGAGCTGCCCGCGACGCTTCTTCTGCGGCCGATCGGCTTTGAGACGCTCGCCACTGAGGTCTGGAAATACACCTCGGTCGCCTCGTACTCGCGGGCGGCGCTCCCGGCGCTCGTCCTGATCGTCGTGTCCGCGCCGATCGTCTACCTGCTCGGCGTCCGCTCGGGATCGGAGACGGGGCCGCCCGGGTAGGCTTGCCCCCGATGGCGCAGGGGCACTCCGTCGACGAATACCTGGAGACGATCTACTTCCTCGCCTTCCCGATCGGCGAGTACCGGCCCCTCAATACCGGCTCCCCCACGCTCGCCTCGCGCGTCGCCGAGATGCTCGGCGTCTCGCGCGCGTCGGCCGGCGAGATGCTGAAGCGCCTCGAAGCCGACGGGCTGATCGAGCGCGGCGAACAGAAGGAGGCCGTCTTGACCGCATCCGGCCGGACACGCGCGGAAGGGGTCGTACGCAAGCACCGGATCATCGAGCGGCTCCTGACCGACTTCATGGGCTACAGCGCGGCGGAGGCTCACGTCCACGCTGACGAGCTCGGCGACACGTTCAACGACGACATGGTCGAGCGCATCGCCACCAAGCTGGGAAACCCGGAGCGCTGCCCGCACGGCTGGCCGGTCGAGCCCGACGTGGAACGCGCCGAGAACGAGGAGCTCATCGCACTCGCGGAGCTGGACGCCGGCGCGAAGGCCACGATCATCCGCCTGGCAGAGCATGACGGCGACCTATTGCACTGGTTCTACGACCAGGGCTTCGAGCCCGGCCGCGAGCTCCAGATGACCGCAGCAGACCCGTCGGCGGGCAGCTTCCGCGTCAAGCTGAACGGCCGCGAGGAAACGGTCGCCGAAAAGGCGGCCGCCGGGCTCTTCGTCAGGCCTGCTTAGAGCGTCGAGCTGTAGATCACGTACCTATCCGTCCCTCGCGAATAGCGAAGGAGGGTGATCCTGCGCCTCACGGTGCTCCTGCCGCTGAACAACTCGACCAGGCGGATCTCCATCCCTTTATAACGGGCGTTCAGCTCCATTACCTCGACGTCGAACGCCGAAAGTGTGATGCCCCGCGGCGGCGGAATCGGCGGGCGGTCGGCCTGATACCAGAAGAGCAGCCGCGGTACCGGACACGACCCCGGCGCGATTCGCGCGAGATGGACAAGAGCGGCCGTGCCGAGCTCGGGCGCAGCGGAGTCCGGTTGGCGAAGGATGTAGAGGAATTCGCGGCCGTCAGCAAGCCTGTTTGCTTCGACGACTTTGCGCTCATTTCGAAGGCCCCTCCCAGGCAGTCGGTGTTCCTTCCGTCGACCGCGGCATTCGTCGGTCACCCCGAATGCGATTTCATGAGCACAGCTGACGTTGGTGCCGGTGACCACTTCGAGGGCGGGATCGCGGTCCAGATTGGCTCGAAGTAACGGATCCGTGAAGCTCGGATGGCACGACGGGGCCGCAGGCGCATTCCCGATCTCACCTGCGAGAAGAGCCAAGGCAACGCCAAGCGCCGCGAGCAGACCGCGCATAGTCCTTGAGACGGTCGCGCTAGGACTTGGTTGCGGCGAGCAGCTTCGTGAGCGCGGCGGCGTCGAGCTCGCCGCGGTTGCGGGCCAGCGCGATGAGTGCGGCTTGCTTCGTCATGGGCCTCCCCAATTCGGAGGCCGGTGCGGCAGTCCTGCTAGGAGGGTTTGGCGCAGTAACGCTCGTTGCCAGGGTGCGATGCTCGTTTCCAGGCAAGGACGCAGGGAGCGTTCGTATCCCTAGATACGGGCGCGACTGAGGACGCAGTCCTGGGAGCGAGCAGCGCGGCCTGGCGGCACAGGCCGGTATTGCGCCAAACCCTCCTAGGCGGGCGCTTTTTCGCCGACGCCGGCTGCGGCCCGCAGCGCGTCTGCCTTGTCCGTCCGCTCCCAGCTGAAGTCGTGGTCGTCGCGGCCGAAGTGGCCGTACGCCGCGGTCTTCGCGTAGATCGGCCGGGCGAGATCGAGGTCGCGCTGGATCGCGCCCGGTCGGAGGTCGAAGTGCTCGTCGATGAGCTCCTCGATCCGGGCGACCGGAACCTTCTCCGACTCGAACGTGCGAACGGAAATCG
>JBKJWJ010000322.1:0-3112 GCA_046716905.1 Gaiellaceae bacterium | reverse complement strand
GTCTGGGGACGCGACGAGCTCCAGGCAGGCGAGATGTGGAACTCGAACTCGGTGATCTCATGGCTGATCGCGCGCAGCGGCATCAGCGCCGAGACGGTGCATCCGCCGCCTGGCGGGCGTGCTCCTGGCTGGCGAGCTGGTGTTGCGGTGGCGCGCCGCCACATCAGCAAGCCGACGGTTACGGGAGTGCAGGTCGCGCAGGGCGTGCCCGCTGCCCGCGCTATTCGTCCGTCGTGAGCAGCCCTTGCTCGAGGGCATAGCGGACGAGCTCGGCGCGGGTGCTGAGGCGCAGCTTTTGCATGATGTGAGCCCGGTGGGTCTCGGCGGTACGCACCGAGATGAAAAGCATGTCGGAGATCTCCTGATTCGTGTGGCCGAGCGCGAGTAGGCGGAGCACGTCGCGCTCTCGGTCCGAGAGGGGGTCCTGTTCGGCTCGCTCCCGCTCTTCGGCCTCCGCCTCGACCATCCGGGCGCCGAGGGTGGGGTGAACGTAGCGCCCGCCACCGGCCACCTCGCGCACGGCGGCAATGAGGTCGGTGTCGGCGGCCTCTTTGAGGATGTAGCCGGAAGCGCCGGCGGCGAAGGCCTGGCGGACGTAGTTCGGGTCGTCCTGCATCGAAAGGATCAAGACTTTCGCCTCGGGGGCGTCGTGGAGGACGTCAGGAGTTGCCTCGATGCCGCTCTTTCCCGGCATCACGACGTCCATCAGGATCACGTCCGGCTTCTGGGCACGCGTTTCGAACACGGCGTGCGTAGCGTCGCCGGCTTCACCGACGACCACGATCCCGGCTTCGGACTCGAGCACCTTGCGCAGCCCGCTTCTGACGACGGGATGGTCATCGACGATCAGGACGCGGATTGTCGTGTCGCTCATGACAGTGGCACCTCGGCGACGATCGTCGTCCCGGAGCCGGGTGTGGACTCGATCCTTAGCTTGCCGCCGAGTAGCGCCAGCCGTTCGCCCATACCGAGGAGTCCGAGCCCCTCGCCACTGCGGTCGTCACGGGTGAAGCCGCGGCCGTCGTCCTCGATCAACGCCGTGACCGCCCCGGCCTTGCGAGCCAAGACGATGCTGATGGTGTCCGCCTGGGCGTGCTTGACGATGTTGGTCAGCGCCTCCTGAACGATGCGATAGAGGGCGGTTTCGACGTCGGCCGGCAGGCGCTCGCGGATCTGCGACGCGAGTTCGACGCGCATTCCGGTCTGCTCGGAGAAGGTGTCACGTAGACGTTCGAGCGCCGGCGTGAGCCCAAAGTCGTCGAGCGCCTTCGGCCGGAGCTCGATCGCCAACCGGCGCACGTCATGCAGCGTCTGGACGACCTGCTCGCGGACCGCGAACAGGGCCTCGGTGCGCTCGGCGGCGCCTTTCGCCTCGTCGACCGCCTTCAAGCCGAGCAGCACCGATGTCAACTCCTGCCCGGTCTGGTCGTGGAGCTCGCGGGCAAGCCGGCGTCGTTCGAGCTCCTGTGCCTCGACCACCCGGCGGAGCGCGTCGCGCGCTACCCGCGATGACAGGTCGACGGCGACCGCGGCCCGCGTTGCGAAGGTTTCCGCGAGGCGAAGGTCGTTATCGTCGAAGCGCGGGTCGTCGCCCTCCTTGTCGTGCGCGACGATGACTCCGATCGGACGGGCGCCGACGATCAATGGGACGTAGATGCCTGTGCGCACGTCGATCGAGCGCGTCGGATGCTGGTCGACCTCGGGGTCGTCCGAGAGCGCGTCCACGCGTTCGGCGCGCTGGCGCTCGAGCACCTGGCCGCTCTTCGAGCCGGCCCGCTCGAGACGAAGGCCGAGGATCTCCTCGGCACCGGCACCGTCAGCCGCTTCGATGCGCAACATCCCCTCGGAGGCGGGCAACGCGATCGTCACTATTCGCGCCCCGATCAGGGCGCGCAGGCGCCGGCAGATGAGCTGTAGGAGGCGCGGCAGGTCGAGCTCGCTGGCGAGCGCCGCGCCGACCTCGTTGAGCGCTTCGAGTTGCGCAGACCAGTTCGTCGCGTCTTGAAGGAGCCGCGCGTTCTCGATCGCCACCGCCGCCTGGCTGGCCAGCGTCTCGACCAGCTCTTGGTCTTCGGCGGTGAACGGGCCGTCGGCCTTCTCGGTCAGGTAGAGGTTGCCGTAGGCCCGCCCGCGGAGAAGGATCGGGACGCCGAGGAAGCCGCGCATGGGCGGGTGGTTCGGAGGGAAGCCGACAGAACGCGGGTCGTCGGTAATTGCGTTCAGCCGTAGCGAGCGAGCGTCCGTGATCAGGGCACCGAGAATGCCGCGTCCGCGTGGCAACTCGCCGATCCTGTCTGCCTGCTCCCGCTCCATGCCCGTGTGGATGAACCGCTGGAGCCCCTCGCCGCTCTCGTCGATCACTCCGAGCGCCGCGTAGCGTGCGCCGGTCAGGTCGGCGGCCGTCGTTACCAGCTTCTGCAGCAGCGCATCGAGGGAAAGCTCCGAGCCGAGCGCGATGCCGGCGTCGATCAGTCCACGTAGGCGGTCAGTTTCGGGCATGGGGCAATTTATCGGTAGTCGCCGCCGCGTAGAGTCCGCCGCATGAGCGAGCTCCTGCCGTCGGCTGCCCGCGGTGTTCTCGGGGCGATGGCCATGACGGGCGTGCGCCGGGTCACCACCGATCTGGGCCTGGTTCAGAAACCTCCTCCGGAAGAGATCGCCACCGAGGGTGTTCCGGGGCTCCTCGCGCGAGTCGCTCCGGAGCACCGCGAGACTGCGATCGAGCTGTTCCACTGGGGAGTCGGCGCCATGGGTGGAATGGGTTTCCGGCTGCTTCCGTCCGCGCTTCGCCGCCGGCGCTGGGCCGGCCCCGCATACGGCCTCGCGATTCTCGGCGCCTTCGAGACGGTGATCGGCCCACGCCTCGGGATCGGCGCGACGGACCGGACCGCGGCCGAGCGGTTGGCCCTGGCGGCGGATCACGTGGTCTACGGACTTGTTCTCCGCGGCGGCAACGAGGGAGAGCTCACGAGCTGATCGTCCGAGCGGCGACTGCCGCCTGGCCGTAGCTGATTCCACCGTCATTCGGCGGCACGCGTTTGTGCGAGAGGACGCGGAGGCCGTGCTCGTCCAGGCGGCGGCGCGTCGAGCCGAGCAGCCGAAGGTTCTGGAA
>JBKJWJ010000321.1:0-6779 GCA_046716905.1 Gaiellaceae bacterium | reverse complement strand
TCGATCGCGATCCAGCTACGCGAGCGGCTCGAGGGATCGAGCGTGCTCACGCACTCCGCCTCCGGCACGGTCCGGGAGGCACTGACGCACTGCAAGCCCGCCAAAGTGCTCTGCACGGTCTCGGCTCCCGTCGAGGAGGGCCGGCAGTTCACCGAGGACATGCGCGCCGCGGGCCTCGACGCCGAGCTCGTCGAGGACGCCGACGCACCCGGACGAATCTCCGAAGTCTCGATGCTGCTGATCGGGGCCGACACGGTGTTTCGCGACGGCCAGGTCTGCAACAAGGTCGGAACGATTCCCCTTGCGAGGGCCGCTCAGGCTGCCGGAGTGCCGACAATCGTCGCCTCCGAGGTGATCAAGTTCGCGCCTGTGCCTGGAGCCCAGGCGCCCGATCTCGCCGACTTCGAGCGCGAGCTCTTCGAGCTCGTCCCGGCCGACCTGATCACGGAGGTCGTCACCGAGGAGGGCGTCTTCCGGCCGGACGAGGTCGCCGCGCTCGTCGACCGCGTGCCGTTCCTCGGGGAGGGCTACGAGCTAGTGGCCCCCGCCGGCGTGAGCAACTAGCGCCTCCGCAACCCGGTCGAGATCGTCGTCCGTCAGCCGGTTGTGGAACGGCAGCGCGAGCGCCCGCTCGAACGCCGCGTCGGCGCCGGGGAACGGGCCTTGGTCGGCGTAGGCCGCGAGGCGCTGGAGCGCATAGGTGCCGATCTGCGCCTGGATCCCGGCTTCCCTCAGCGCCGCAAGTACCTCGTCGCGCCGGTCGACGCGGACGACGTAGGCCTGCCAGCCGTGGCGGTCTCCCTCGTCGGCCGTCGGCAGGCCGACGACCCCGTCGAGCCGCTCCGCGTAACCGGCCGCGAGCCGCTCCCGCTCCTCGAGCAGACGGTTCAGCCGCCGCATCTGCGGCGTGCCGACCGCGCAGAGGATGTCCGGGAGGCGGTAGTTCAGTCCCGGTGCGCGAATCTCGAAGTCGCCGTGAGGCTCGATCCCGTGGTGGCGGAACCGGCGGATCGAGTCGGCGACCTCGGCGTCGTTCGTCGTCACCGCGCCGCCCTCTCCGGTCGTGACGATTTTGCGGGGATGGAACGAGAGGCAGCCGAGCCGGCCCAGTCCGCCGCACGCTCGTCCGACCCGCCGCGCGCCGAGCGCGCCGGCCGCGTCCTCGAGCAAAGCAACGCCGTCGGGCACCGCCGCCTCGAGCTCGTCCCACGGCGCCGGCCGCCCGAACAGGTGGACGACGAGGACGGCCCTCGTGCGCTCGGACAGGGCGCCGGCAACCGCTTCGGCCGTGGTGTTCATCGTGTCCGGGTGGACGTCGACGAGAACGGGCTTGGCGCCGGCCAGCGCGACGACGTTGGCCGTCGCGGGAAACGTGTAGGCGGGGACGATCACCTCGTCGCCCGGCCCGATGCCGAGCGCGAGGATCGAGAGGTGAAGCGCAGCGGTGCCCGAGGAGACGACGACGGCGTGCTCGACCTCGCAGGCGGTCGCGAGCTCCCCCTCGAACTCCTCGACTCTCGGGCCCATCGTGAGCTGCCCGCTCGCGAGCACCTCGGCGACGGCCGCCAGCTCCTCCTCGCCGAGATCCGGCCAGGCGAGCCGGATCACGCCGGCGCCGGCTGGCGCTCTCTGTACCACGCGATCGTGCGGACGAGGCCCTCGTCGAGATCGACCTTCGGCGCCCATCAGAGCAGGTTCTTGGCCTTGTCGATGTTCGGAATTCGCATCTCGACATCGGTGTAGTGGATCGGCTGGAAGTTGATCTCGCAGTCCGACTCCATCAGCCGCTTGATCCTGTGGGCGAGATCGAAGACCGTGACGACCGACCGCGCATTCCCGACGTTGAAGACCTCGCCGACCGCCTCCGGCCGCTCGAGCACGAGGAGGAGCGCATCCACCATGTCGTCCACGTAGCACCAGGCACGGATCTGGGCGCCGTCGCCGTGGATCACGAGGTCTTCTCCGGCCAGGATCCTCTCGATGAACGCGCGAATCGCGCCGCCGCCGATCTGGCCCGGCCCGTAGACGTTGAAGGGACGGATCGAGCAGGCCGGCAGGCCGTACTCATCGTAGTAGGCATGCGCGAGATGCTCCCCCGCGAGCTTGGAGACGGCGTACGTCCACCGGGCCTCGCCGACCGAGCCCTGTGCGGTCTCGTGGATCTCCTCCACCTTGTAGGCATGCCGGCCGAAGACCTCGCTCGTCGAGAAGTCGACGAGCCGTTCGAGCGTGTCCTCCGTCGCCTGAGCGGCTTCCAGGACGTTGAACGTCCCCATCAGATTCACCCGCATCGTCCTCACGGGGCTCTCGAGGACGGTGTCGACTCCGGCGATTGCGGCAAGGTGGACGATATGCGTCGCCCCTTTCGCCGCGTCCCGAAGCAGTTCCGCATCGAGGACGTCACCCTGGATGAACGTCAGATTTGCGTGCTCGCCGAGGTCCGTGGCGCCCATGGCGTCCCGGTGGAGGTTGTCGTAGACGACGATCTGATTGTCGTCGAGCAGGCGCCGGGTCAGGGTCGTGCCGATGAAGCCGGCGCCGCCTGTGAGCACAATGCGCTTACCTTGAAGAGACACGTGGCGAGTTTAGTGTCCGATCCGGTGGCGTTGCCCCGTCGACGCCGCGCGAAAAGCAAGCCAGGCCCGGACGCAGGGAGTGGGAATATCGGGAGATATTCCTGCGACGGAGGACGACGCCTGGCGCCGCTTTGCAGCCGGCGACGGCGATGGCCACGCCGCCGGGTCGGACACCTTGTTGCCCTCCTCGCGGCCCTGGCGCTCCTCGCGGGCTGCGGCGGCGAGGGCGAAGGCGAGGTCATGCCCACCCAGGCGAGGACGGAGCTCGACATCTCCGTCTGGCCGAGCGGCCGCTCAGGCGATCAGCACAAAGCGACGCTTCGCTGCTCGCCCACCGGCGGTTCCCTCCCGGAGGCCGAGGAGGCCTGCACCCGGCTCGAGGCCGTGGAGCGGCCGTTCCTGCGCCCGGGCGGACAGATCGCCTGCACGGAGATCTACGGGGGGCCGGCCGTCGCCCAGATCAGCGGCACCTTCAACGACTCGGAGGTGGATGCGTCGTTCGCGCGCAGCGACGGCTGCGAGATCGCGCTGTGGGACCGGCATCAGTTCCTGTTCCCGGTGCAACCCGCCTCGCCCTAGCCCCTCAGGCCCATCAGGCCAGACGGATCCTCGGGTCGATGACCGCGTAGAGCAGGTCGACGATCAGGTTGCAGACGATCACCATCAGCGTCGCGAACACGGTGATGCCCATGACCGTGGGCAGGTCGAAGCCGTCGAGGGCGAGGAGCGCGCTGCGGCCGAGCCCGGGAAGGCCGAAGACCGTCTCCGTGAAGATCGCGCCGCCGAGCAGGACGCCGATGTCGAGGCCGAGGAGGGTCACGATCGGCAGCATCGCGTTCCGCATGATGTGCGACTTCATGACCTTCCATTCGGGCGCGCCCTTCGCCCGCGCTGTGCGGATGTAGTCCTCGTTCATCGTCTCGAGGACGGTGGCTCGGATCATGCGTGTGTAGAGGGCCGCGTAGAGCAGAGCGAACGTCACCTAGGGGAGAACGAGCGAGTGCGCCCAGCTCACGGGCCCTCCGCACTCCGTCGACGGGTTGAAGAGGTCGCAGTACCCGCCGAGTGGTGTGAGGCCGGCCTTGTAGCCGACGAAATAGATGAGGATCAGCCCGATCCAGACCGGGTGCGCGGAGATGCCGAGCAGCACGAACGTCATGGCGCTTCGGTCTAAGAGCGAACGAGGTTTCAGAGCCGACAGGATTCCGACCGGAAGCGCGACGAGCATCCAGAGGACGACGCCGCCGACGATGATGCTCGCCGTGACCGGTGCAGAATCCTTGATGATCTCCGTGACCGGCTGGCGGGTCGCGTACGAGCGGCCGAGCGACTGGTGGACGACGATGTCCTTGACGAAGTCGCCGTACTGCATCCACACGGGCCGGTCGAGGCCGACTTCCTTGCGAACGCGCTCGACCTGGTCGGGCGGGCACTGAGCACCACAGATGAGGCGCGCCGGCTCGGCTGGGACCAGGAAGAAGAAGAAGAAGATGATGTACGACACCATGGTCACGGCGATGAAAAGCACGCCGGCCCAGAGCAACCGTCTGACGAGGTACCTGAGCATCCTCCACCCTGTGAGACTCGGCACTAAGGGCGCGGTTAGAGGTGATTAGCAGGATTAATCAATCGGTCAGCGGCGCGCCGCTCCTCTTCGTCGGGGCCGGCCGGCATCAGCGCCGCGCACTCTCGCGCCTCAAGGAGCTCGGCGTTCGAATCGTCGCCGTGGACAAGAACCCGGAGGCTCCCGGGCTCGCGATCGCAGACGTTGGCGAGCAGGTCGACGCACTGGACATCCCGGCGGTCGTCGAGGTGGGACGGCGGCATGAGGTTCAGGGCGTGATGACCTATGCCGCCGACCGCGCAGTCCCGGTCGTCGCCGCCGTCGCGAGGGAGCTCGGGCTTCCCGGCATCGGGCCGGAAACCGCTCACCTGATGACGAACAAGATCGCGATGCGGAGGCAACTCGCCGACGCAGGAGTCCCGCAGCCGCGATTCGCCGCAGTTCGGACGATTCACGAGGCGCATGCGGCCGCGGACGCGGTCGGCTTCCCCGCGGTCTTGAAGCCGGCGGACTCGGCCGGACAGCGGGGTCTCTTCCTGTGCCGGTCGCCGGGCGACGTGGAGCGGCACCTCCATGCGTCGCTCGCGCAGTCCACGGAGCAGGAGGCGATTCTCGAGAGCTACCACGCGGGCCTCGAGGTCAACGGCCTGCTCGTCGTGCGGGACGGCGAGCCGGTCGTCGTAACCCTCTCGGACCGGCGGCGGCCGCCCGGGCTCGGGTTCGGGGTCGCGATCGCCCACGTCTACCCCTCGACCCTGTTCGGAGACGCCCTCGAGGAGGTGCGGCGAACCGGCGTCCACACCGTCAAGGCGCTCGGCCTACGGGACGGCGTTGCCTATCCGCAGGTGCTCTGGAGCGACGACGGTGTCGCCCGCCTGATCGAGGTCGCCGCCCGGATCCCGGCCGGCCAGATGGACTCGGTCGCGCGCCACGGAGTCGGCGTCGACCTGATCGAAGTTGCGCTGCTCCAGGCTCTGGGACGACCGGTGCCCGACGAGCTCGTCCTCCCGAAGACGCAGCAGCCGATGGCGATCTCCTTCCTGACAGCCGACCCCGGTCCGCTTCCGACCGGCAAGCTGCTTCGCGTGAGCGGCCTCGAGCGCGTGCGCGCCTTTCCCGGTGTCGTGGAGGCCGAGCTCTACTTCCAGGAGGGTGAGACGATCCGGCCCGTGCAGCTTGACGGAGACCGCCGCGGCTACGTGATCGCCCTCGGCAACACCAACCTCGAGGCCGTCGAGCGGGCCGAGTCTGCGGCGCGCCTGCTCGACGTGGAGGTCGAAGCCGCATGAGCTGCGAATTCTCGCTCGACCACTACCGCGTCCTGCTCGAGGCGGCTCGAAGCGGCGGCTACCACTGGTCGACCTACGCCCAGGAGCCCCAACCCGGCGACCTGCTGCTCCGCCACGACGTCGACCTCTCGCTCGACGCCGCCCTCCAGATGGCGGAGCTCGAGGCCGAGGTCGGCGCGCGCGCCACCTACTTCCTGATGACGCAATCGGTCTTCTACAACCTCGGATCCTCGGAGGGGCGCCGCGCGCTGAACCGACTGCGCGAGCTCGACCACGGCGTCGGTCTCCACGCCGTCTGGCCGGGCGTCGAGCTCGACGACCGCTTCGACTCGGTGGTCGCCTGGCACAACCCGGACCCGGATTACATGTCCGATCCGGTCGACGGCGTCGTGAACGTCATGCAGGAGCCCTACTTCGAGTCCGACCACTACCGGTCGGACTCGAACCAGCGCTGGCGGTACGGCTGCCCGCACGAGGAGCTTCGCGAAGGCAAGTTCGAGTGGCTCCAGCTCCTGATCCACCCGGAGATCTGGGTCTATCCGGGTGGGACGATGGGCGAGACGATGGCGGCGATGCTGGACGCCGAGCGCGATCGGCGGCACGAGCTCTTGGCCGAAGACCGCATCGACCTGTCGTGATCGGCAAGCGGCTCGGGGAGCTCGCCCGGCACTCGGCCATCTACGGGTTCGGCTCGCTCGTCTCGCGGTTCATCGCCGTCCTGCTCCTCCCGATCTACACGCGCTTCCTTTCGCCGGCCGACTACGGCCTGATCGAGACGCTGATCGCGCTCTCGGCGATCCTCACCGTGCTGCTCGCGGCCGGCGTCAAGAGCGCCTTCTTCCGCTTCTACTTCGACGGAGCAGACGAAGAGGGCAAGCGCCGGGTGATCCGGACGTCGTTCTGGTTCACGATGCTGATGGGCACCGCGGGTCTCGTCTTGGGCCTCGTGCTCGCCGGCCCGATCTCGAACCTCCTCTTCGGCACCTCGGAACACGCGAACCTCGTCCGCGCCGCCTTCGTCGGCCTCTGGGCCCACATCAACTACGAGCAGATGACGTCGCTCTTCCGCGTCGAGCAGCGCTCGACCGCCTACCTGATCGCGACGCTCATCAACCTCGGGCTGACGGTCACAGCGACGGTGCTGCTCGTCGTCGTCTGGGACAAGGGCCCGATCGGGGTCATCGTCGGCAACTTCACGGGCACGCTGCTCGTGTACGCCGGTTTGCTCGCCTACCGGCGTGATCAGCTCGGGCTCGAGCTCGACCGGCCGCTACTGCGGGAGATGAACCGGTTCGGCATGCCGCTCGTCCCGTCGGGGCTCTTCCTCTGGGCGCTCAACTTCAGCGACCG
>JBKJWJ010000320.1:0-2746 GCA_046716905.1 Gaiellaceae bacterium | reverse complement strand
CCGCGGGACGAGGACGTTGTCGAAGCCGAGCGTCTCGGCATCGCGCTTCTCGATCACGCCCCGGCTTCCGCCACGGCGCGGACGCTTGAGCGACTGGCCGAACGCCTAAGCTCCGGCACATGAAGATCGCGGTGGCTGGCAAGGGCGGCGTTGGGAAGACAACTGTCTCGGGCACGCTCGCGCGTGCCCTTGCTCGGGCCGGTCACCAGGTCATTGCTCTCGACGGTGACGTCAACCCGATGCTCGGCATCTCACTCGGCATCGGGCCCGCGGAAACGGAACGGCTCGTCGCCGCACGGCAGGCGCTCGACGAGGGGCGCCTCGAGCACGAGCCCACTGCCGCCGGCCTGGTAGAGACGTTCGGCGCCGACGCTCCCGACGGGGTGCGTCTCGTCGTCGTGTCGCGGATCGACCAGGCCGATCCCGGCTGAACCTGATGTGGTCTTTCGCCCGAGCAGTTGCTCGGGGAGCTAGAGGCTGATCGAACGACCGTTCTCTGTGACATGGAGGCCGGGATCGGCACGGTCCTCCGTCTGAAGCCGGGTCAGATCGACCTGGTCATCGTGGTCGCGGAGCCGACGGCCAAGGCGATCGAAGTTGCAGCCCGCTCGGTCCGAATCGCGGAGAGTCGCGCCTCGGTGCTCGTTGTGGCGAACAAGGTCAACGCCGACAGCGACACCGACCTTATTCGCGTCGGCGTCGGTGATCGCGAGCTCGTGACGGTGCCCGCCGACCCCGCTATCGAGGAGGCAGATCGAGAGGGTGTCGCGCCAATCGACCGGGATCCGGATTCACCGGCGGTGCGAGCGCTCGTCGCCCTGGCGGTACGGCTGGGCTAGGGGCCACCCGAGGCCTCTTTGCCTCGTAGCTCAGGACCGACCGGGCCGGGCGAGCGCCCGGTCGGTCCCACGCTGCACTTAACGAATGCGCACCGTCTTGATTCTGGACTTGTTCCCGGCAGGATCGATCGCCTGGACGCGCAGCCTGGCCCCGCGACGGACGCGCACGCGCGAACCGCACGCCCGAAGTGGGCGGCGTCCGACGGCGCACCGAAACCGCAGCTGATCCGACCGGTTGTCCGGGTCAGATGCCGTGAGTCGCACGAATCCGCGGCGGTACCGACTGACCGTCGGTACGGTCGGACGCGTCTTGTCGCTCGACAGGAAAACCCGGAGGCGCCCCTGATCCTGTGTGGCGCCGACGTCCTCGAAGGGCGCCCCGGCTACGTAGTCGGGCTGGCCGTCGCGGTTCACATCGCCGATCGCGGCGTTCGCCCACCCGAGGTTCGGGCCCAGATTTCCGGTAGTGCTCGGCTGTCGATCCGCCGCAGTCAGGTCAAGCGCCTTCAAGAGCGCGCCGCTTCGACCGTTGAAGACGTACGTACCGCCACTGCCGCTCGCTCCCGCGACGTGATGCGGCGACTGGCCGACGTAGAGGTCAGGTACACGGTCCTTGTTGTAGAGAGTCTTCGACATCGACCAGCCGAACTGGCCTCCGACCTCCGGTGAAGGATCGGTCAGCGCGTAGAGCAGTGAGCCGTCTTTTCCACTGAACACCCACGCTTTTCCTTCACCCGCGCCGCGGGGACCGTTCTGGAGGAACCCGTTTGCATAGAGATCGGCGCGACCGTCGCCGTTCACGTCTCCGGGTGAGAGCGGTGCAGCATCCTGAAAACCGAACGTGGCACCGGCTTGCGGTTCCGGGTCGTCGATTCGCAACAGCAGGTTGCCGTTCTTGCCGCTGAAGACGTATTCGCGACCTTGACTCTCATTGCAGCCGTTGGGCTCTGGCGACCCGCACGGCGTCCCGGTTCCCGTGTACCAGCTGTAGCTGCCCGCGTCGACCAGCTGGTCCGGAACTTTGTCCTTGTTGACGTCGCCGGGTCCCTGCACCGCGAGCCCGAACGAGCCGCAGGTCGACGCACAGGTTCCGGCCGGTGACCAGTCCGCCTGCGGGATGGCGAGGGTTCGAATCAGCGCGCCTGTTCTTCCGTTGAAGATGAACGCTTGCCCGGCGTTGACGCGGCATCCTGACGGCAATGGGCTCGAGTTGCCACAGCCGGGGGGAATATCGTTGTTCGAGGCCCCGACGATGATCTCCGGGCGCTGGTCGCCGTTTAAATCGCCCGCGCGGCCGATTCGGGATCCGAAGCGCGCTGAGTTCGTCCGGGTGCCTTGCGCGAGCGGATTGTCGAGCGCGTAGAGCACCGCTGCCGTCTTGCCGTTGAAGACCCAGGCCTTCCCCTGATCCTCGTTGCACCCGTTCGGTTCGGGCGCCCCGCAGGGCGTGCCGGTGCCTGTGTACACGTCCTGGGCGTCGGTCCCGATGGCGATGTCCGACACGCGATCTCCCGTCTCGTCGCCGACGACGGAGATGTAGAACCCGAACTTCGAGTTCGTTTGCGGCTCGGGCGTGTCGATCGTGTACAGAATCCTGACCGTCTTACCGTCGACGGCGTAGACGCGCCCCGTGTCGGCGACGGTGTTGACGTCCGCGAACGGGGCGGCGATGAAGAAATCTGGAACGCGGTCGCGGTTGAGGTCGCCGGCTGCGACGGCTCGTTCGGCCCAACGCCCCCTCGCCTGTGGATCTGGCGACTCCACGATCCTCACCGAGTACCGGGTTGCCGGGGACGCGGCAAACCCTCCGGCGAGCCAAACGATCGAGATGGCGGCGACAACAGCCGCCATGAATGCAAGGCGCAGCAGGCGCATAAGAACCCCCTTATAGCTGGCCGTAACCATAC
>JBKJWJ010000319.1:0-8190 GCA_046716905.1 Gaiellaceae bacterium | reverse complement strand
GGGGGGTGCGTCGGGGGGGGCTGGGGGGGGGGGGTGCTGGGGGGGGTGGCGGTGGGGTGGGGTTGTGGGGTGGGGTGGGGGGTGGCGACACACCGCTCGTCGTGAAGCTTCCGCTCATGGAGTGTGCGTGTGGGTCACACCGGTACGAGTAGGACGAGCTGGGCTGAACGACTACGTCCTCCCACGTCGTCGTTCCAACGAACGGCACCGTCGTGCTCAGGCTGACGCCCGGCCCGGTGAGACGAAAGTTGTGGAACTCCGAGTTGTCGCGAACCTCGATGTCGTAGGTACCTGGACCGATCTCGGAGATTGGATTCCCGCTGCTGTCCGCGATCGAGATCGTCTGCGCATGCTGAGCGGTGGAGACGGTGGCAATGAGCAACGGCTCGCCTACCGCCCGCCCTGCTCCCGGCAGCGCGAGCAGAAAGGCCACCCCGGCGAGGAGGAATATCCTCACGCCGCCTAGTACGGCAGGTCTGCCCTAGCGGTTTGAACGCAGCGAGACCCTGGATAGGCTCGAGGTATCCCTGCGCTCGGTCGAGGGCGCACTGCGCGGCTAGAGGCGCGCGGGGGAAGGAACGTCCGCCCTGGTGCCTAACCTCGATTCGTGACGGTTATCGGCATCGATCCAGGCACCGCCTCGTGCGGATACGGCGTAATCATCGAAAAGGGTGGCCGTCTACGGGCGGTGGACTTCGGCTGTTGGAAAACCACCGCGTCCCAGCGGCCGGACGAACGTCTTTTGAAGATCCACGACGGCGTCGCCGAGCTCATCGAGCGCTACGAGCCACGGGCGGTCGCGGTCGAGGAGTCCTTCGTCGGCGTCGACGCCCGCACCGCGCTCTCGGTCGGTCAGGCGCGCGGGGCGGCAATCGTCGCGGCTGCGCTCGCCGGCGTCGAGTGCACTGAGTACTCGCCGTCCCACGTGAAGCTCGCCGTTTCGGGTTACGGTCGTGCCGAGAAGGCCCAGGTGCAACGGATGGTGCAGGCGATCCTGCGGCTCGACGCTCCACCGGCGCCACACCATGCGGCCGATGCGCTCGCAGTCGCGATCTGTCACGCGATGGCGCCGGCGCTCCTTCGGGCTACGGGATGATCTCCAGCCTTCGGGGCAAGGTCGTCGCGCGGATGCTCGACGGCGTCGTCCTCGACGTGAACGGCGTCGGGTACCGGGTGCAGACGACCCTGCGTGCGCTTCGTAAAGCCCAGGTGAAGGGAGAGGTCACGCTCGACACCTACCTCCACGTCCGTGAGGACGCCCTCCAGCTCTACGGCTTCGCCGAGCCGGCCGAGCGGCAGCTCTTCGAGCATTTTCTGTCTGTGTCGGGGGTGGGGCCGAAGGTGGCCCTGGCGATCCTCTCCGGTTCGACACCCGCGGATCTCCGGCGAGCGATCGCGCTCGAGGACATCACGCGCTTCGTTGCGATCCCGGGCATCGGGAAGAAGACCGCCGAGCGCGTCGTGCTGGAGCTGAAGGAGAAGATCGGCCCGGTCGACTCGCTGCCCGGCGCGCCGGAGCATGAGCTCGTCGCGCGCGATGCGCTGATCGAGCTCGGCTACTCGATGCCGGAGGCCGAGCGCGCCCTCGCGTCCACCGATCCCGAGGCACCCCCTGAGGAGCGGGTGCGACAGGCTCTGAGGGCCGCATGACTGCCGCGCCACAGTTTCTGGCGCCGACGGTTCAGCCCGAGGAGGACGAGCTCGAGCGATCGCTCCGGCCTCGCTCTCTGGACGACTTCGTCGGCCAGTCGCGCGTCAAGGAGCAACTCTCGATCGCGCTCGAGGCGGCCCGCACGCGGGGAGAGGCGCTCGACCACGTACTGCTCGTAGGCCCGCCCGGGCTCGGCAAGACGAGCCTCGCGTACATCGTCCGGGAGGAGCTGGGTGTCGGCATCCGCACCGTCGCCGGCCCGGCGCTCGAGCGCAAGGGCGACCTTGCCGCGATCCTGACCTCGCTCGAGACCCGCGACGTCCTCTTCGTGGACGAGATCCACCGCCTTTCCTCGTCCGTCGAGGAGGTGCTCTACCCGGCACTCGAGGACTTTCGGCTGGACATCATCGTCGGCCAGGGCCCGGCGGCTCGGACGCTGACGCTCGACCTGCCCGCGTTCACGCTCGTCGGAGCCACGACGCGCACGGGGTTGCTGACGACGCCGCTCCGCGACCGGTTCGGGATGACCTTCCGCCTCGACTACTACGACCCGGCCGAGCTCGGCGTCATCGTCAGACGGTCGGCCGGCATCCTCGGCGTCGAGATCGGCGACGACGCCGCCGACGAGATAGCGCGCCGCTCACGCGGGACGCCTCGGGTCGCGAACCGGATCCTCCGGCGCGTCCGGGATGTGGCGGAAGTGCGCCATCAGGGTGTCATTACGCCCGAGGTGGCGAAGGAGGCGCTCGAGCTGCTCGAGGTCGACGGGTGCGGCCTGGAACGCACGGACAGAAACTTGCTCCGCGCGATCGTCGAGCGCTTCGACGGCGGCCCTGTTGGGCTGTCGACGCTCGCCGTCGCCCTCGGCGAGGAGACGGACACCGTCGAGGACGTGTACGAGCCGTACCTCCTCCAACTCGGCTTCATCCAACGGACACCCCGGGGAAGAATCGTCACGAAGTCGGGACGGGAGCACCTCGGCGTCGCAGCCGCGGCGGAACGAGACGCCGCCAGCCTTTTCTAACGGCGGAACTTGAGCTCGTGCCACGACGGCACGGGGGCCAGTTCGAGTAGAGCCCGGTCGCCTCGCGGGTCTCGATAGCCGAACTCGGCGATCTCCTCGTCCCAGTCGACGTCCAGGAGGCCGAGCTTCACGCGCTGGTCGAGCCAGGCGCCGCGGAAGACGAGCTTGCGCAGCCAGTAGACGAGTGACTCCCCCTCCACGGCGGCCAGCGCCTCCCAGTGCCGCACGAGGTAGCGGCCGAGCTCGCTGCGCGCCTCTTCGATGCGCTGGTCGGCCGTGAGCTCGACGAGATCTGCAGCCTCGTCCTCGTCGAGGTCATTGCCGCCGACGAGACCGAGCCGGACGGCCGCAGCCGTCACCCGTTCCTCGAAGTCCTCGGCGTTGAACGCGAACCGGTAGCCCAGGAACTGCACGACGTAGTCGTCCCCGGACTCGTAGTTGGCCTCGCTCACTCATCTGAGAATACGCACGGCAGATGTCGTCCGGCGCTCTCCCTACGGTGAACATCCGCGATGCACGAGGGAACCTGGACCATCACCTCGTGCCCGCACCGGGAGTCGGCCCAGCTGGCTCGTGAGCTCGGGATCAGCGAGACAACCGCTCGAGTGCTCATCCGGCGCGGGTACGACGACACCGCCTCCGCGCGGTCGTTCCTGGCCGGAGCCGACCCGGGACACGACCCCCGGCTGCTCGGCGACATGGACGCCGCGTGCGAACGGATTCGTGCCGCGATCGAGGCGAAAAAGCGCATTTGCGTCCACGGCGACTACGACGCCGACGGAGTCTGCGCGACTGCCCTCGCGGTCCTCGTCCTCCGGGAGCTCGGCGCCGACGTGTCCTGGCACCTTCCGAGCCGCTTCGCGGAGGGCTACGGAGTCTCCGGCGCCACGCTCGACCGCCTTGCCGGCGAAGGTTGCGGTCTCGTCCTCACGGTGGACTGCGGGATCACCGCCGTCGCCGAAGTCGCCCGGGCCAAGGAACTGGGTCTCGAGGTCGTGGTCACCGACCATCACCGGCCCGGAGACGAGCTCCCCGACTGCCCGATCGTCGCTACCCGGCCTTCGGACTATCCCTTCCCCGAGCTCTGCGGCACCGGCGTCGTCTACAAGCTCGGACAGGCGCTCCTCGGATCGGGCGCCGAGGCGCTCCGCCGCCACCTCGACCTCGTCGCCATCGCGACCATTTCCGACGTCGTCCCGTTGATCGACGAGAACCGGTACCTCGCACGGGAAGGGCTGAAGGCGCTCGCGCGTACCCAGAAGCCGGGCCTACAGGTGCTCATGCGATCGGCTGGTGTCGATCCGGCCGCCGTGGACGCCGGCGCCGTGGGCTTCCGGCTCGCTCCTCGCATCAACGCCGCCGGCCGGTTGGAACATCCGCAGACGGCCCTGCACCTGCTCCTGACAGAGGACGCGCGAGAGGCCGCCGAGTTCGCCGGACGGCTCGAAGAGCTGAACCGCGAGCGGCAGGCCGTCGAGGACCGGATCGTCCGAGAGGCCATCGCGCAGGTCGAGGCCTGGCCCGAGAGCCGTCAACGTCGTCGGGGCTACGTCGTCGCCGACGCCGGCTGGCATGAAGGCGTGATCGGAATCGTCGCGTCCCGCCTCGTCGAGCGCTTCCATCGCCCAGTCGTGCTCATCGCAGGAACCGACGGTGACTGGAAGGGCTCGGGGCGGTCGATCCCATCCTTCGACCTCCACGCAGCTCTGGGCGCCTGCTCGGAGCACCTGTCGCGCTTCGGCGGCCATCGCGCGGCTGCCGGGCTCTCGATCGACCCGGCGCGGGTTGGTGCCTTCGCGGAGGCGTTCGGAGAGGCCGTCGACGCCGAGCTACCGGAGGAGGAGCTCGAGCCGAAGCTCCACGTGGACGGGATCGTCTCGGGCGAGGAGTTGACGCTCGAGCTCTCGCAGGAGCTCGGTCACCTCGCGCCCTTTGGCCTTGGAAACCCGGGCGTCACGCTGCTCCTCCCCTCGTGCGACCTCTCGGAGGTCGCTCAGACAGCAGACGGCAAGCACCTGCGCTTCCGCGTCCGGCACGCGAACCGCCCGGCCGGGAGCGCGATCGCGTTCGGGCTCGGGAAGCAGGCCGACCGTGCGAGGCGCGTCGTCCGCCACGACGTGCTGTTTCGGCTCGAGGAGAACCGCTGGAACGGGACGGTTGCCCCGCAGCTCGTCGTACGCCAGCTGCTGGACACTCCCGAGCGCTACGAGAGCCTTCGCGAGTGGCTCGCTGCCGAGTTCCGCAAGGCCGAGGACGAACGTGACGGGACGGCGCAGGCGATCTTCGAAGATCTCGCAATCGAGCCCGGCGGCCCTCGCAGAGCGCTTCTCGAATCCGATGCCTTTCGGGCGCTCCTGACCGAAGAGCCGGCTCCGGTGGCTGAGGCGGCCTAGGTTCGGCCGACAGAGAGCCGGTGGCTCTTGCGCGGGCGCCAGGGCGCCTCACGGCGCGCTTCGGAGTCCAGTCCGGCGAGGAGGCGGGCGACAGCCAGGGTCCTGCGTTTTTGACGGCGGCGAATGCGCATGGACCGGGCGTTTTCGCCCTCGGGCGGTCGTTTCCTACCCGGGGAGTACCATTTGAACATGACGCTGCTCGAGGCTCCGGAACGCCATCCCGACCTCATCAACGAGCTGATCGCGGAGGTCGGCGAGTACAACCCGGACCTCGATCGGGACCTGATCGCCCGAGCGTTCCGCTACGCAGCTGCCGCCCATGAAGGGCAGCTACGCCGGTCCGGCGAGGACTTCATCCATCACCCGTACGCCGTCGCCCGGATCTGCGCCGAGCTCCAGCTCGACGACGAGACCGTTGCCGCGGCTCTCCTCCACGACGTCGTCGAGGACACGGAGGTCACACTCGACGCAGTGCGCGCCGAGTTCGGCGACGAGATTGCGCAGCTCGTCGACGGCGTCACGAAGCTGACGCGTGTCCATTTCCAGAGCCGAGAGCAGGCGCAGGCCGAGAACTACCGGAAGATGGTGCTGGCGATGGCGGAGGACCTCCGCGTCATCTTCATCAAGCTCGCCGACCGCCTGCACAACCTGAGGACGATCGAGTACCTCGGCAAGCAGAAGCAGATCCAGAAGGCTCGCGAGGCGCTCGAGGTCTATGCGCCGCTCGCGCACCGCCTCGGTATCCACACGATGAAGTGGGAGCTCGAGGACCTCGCGTTCGAAGCGCTCCACCCGCGCAAGTACACCGAGATCAAGGCGATGGTCAACGAGCGCCGAGCCGATCGCGAGGAGCATGTCCGGGAGGCGGCCTACGTCCTGCAGCGGGAGCTCGACAAGGTGGACATCCCGGCCGACATCTCGGGCCGCGCGAAGCACTTCTACTCCATCTACGACAAGATGGCCAAGAAAGGCAAGGAGTTCAACGAGATCTACGACCTCACCGCGATGCGCGTGATCGTCGAACGCTCAGCGGAGGAGGGAACGCGGGACTGCTACGGCGCCTTGGGCCTGATCCATTCGCTCTGGAAGCCGATGCCGGGCCGGTTCAAAGACCATATCGCGATGGCGAAGCTGAACGGCTACCGCGCCCTGCACACGACCGTGATCGGCCCACAGGGCCGGCCGCTCGAGATCCAGGTTCGGACGAAGGAGATGCACTCGACCGCCGAGCTCGGAGTCGCGGCGCACTGGCTCTACAAGCGCGGCGGAAAGGGACGTCAGCCAGACGAGCGCTGGCTCGCCTGGGTGCGCAACCTGCGCGAATGGAACGACGAGACAGATCCACGCGAGTACAAGAAGTCGATGCTCGGCGACCTGTTCGTTGACGAGGTCTACGTCTACACGCCGAAAGGGGAGGTCAAGATGCTTCCCGCGGGGTCGACGCCGATCGACTTCGCCTACGCCGTGCACACCGACGTCGGCCACAAGACGGCGGGCGCACGGGTGAACGGCCGGATCGTTCCGTTGCACTACGCATTGCAGAGCGGCGACTTCGTCGAGGTCCTGACGACGAAGGTCGGGCGCGGCCCGTCGCGCGACTGGCTCACCCTCGCGAAATCGTCCAGAGCGCGTAACAAGATCCGCCAGTGGTTCACACGCGAGACGCGGGAGGAGACCGAGCAGAAGGGGCGCGAAGCTCTCGAACAGGCGCTGAAGGCGCAGAAGCTTCCCTATCGGAAGATCGCCGGCTCAGCCGTGCTCGCGCAGGTGATCCGCGAAGCAGGCTTCAAGAAGGCCGAGGACTTCTACCTTGCCCTCGGCTCCGGGAAGCTGGCCTCCGGCCAGATCGTCAACAAAGTCATTCAGCGCCTCAAGACGACCGAAGTCGCGGAGGAAGAGGCGGTTCCGCTCAGGCCGACCCGCTCCGCAGAAACCGTCGGAAGCGATGCGCTCGGGATCAACGTCGAGGGGATCAAGGACGTGCTCGTTCGGCTCGCCAAGTGCTGCACTCCTGTGCCGAGTGATCAGATCGTCGGCTACATCTCGCTCGGCAAGGGGATCACGATCCACCGAGACGACTGCCCGAACGTCAAGGCGCTGCGCCGCAACCCCGAGCGCTTCACGACGGTCAACTGGGACGGGGGCTCGACGAAGAGCTTCCGCGTCCAGATCGCCGTCGACGCCTGGGACCGGCCGCGGCTGCTGGAAGACGTCGCCCGGACCTTCGCCGAGCACGGCTCGAACATCGTCTCCTACGGCGGAACCGTCGAAGACCAGCTCGCGAAGAACTGGTACACGGCCGAGGTCGGCGACGTGAAGGCGCTTCGCGGCCTGCTCGGCTCGCTCAGGAACGTCGATTCGGTGTTCGACGCCTACCGAGTTACTCCGAGTTAGTCCCTCGTTCGAGGGAATCGCCGCCTCGAACGAGGGGTTCGGAACCGACAAAATCCCTGCTAATGGCACAAGTAACCCTTTCGGGGGATGATCCCTCGAACGAGAGGGGTACCTCGATCGAGGGATAGACGCCGAAGCCGCTCCGACTACAACGAGTGCAGGGGGAGAGGGCAGCTGCGGCGCCCATCCGCTTCGGTGGATGGGCGCGCGGCCTACGAGGTCTCGAGAGAGAGCCGCTGAGTCAGGGGGCGCCGCCTAGAGTTCGAGGGCGGCGCCCTCAAACGTCTGGATTCGGTCTCGGTACCAGGAGGGAATCTCGCAGGCTTTGCGCTCCTCGAGGTCGACGAGGACGAGCGTCTGCTTCGCCGTGACCATCAGGACGTCGTCGTCGACCCGGTAGGCGGCGAACTCGTAGGTCACGCTCGTGCGACCGATCCGCGAGATCCGGATGAAGACCTCGATCAGGTCGTCGAACTTCGCAGGCGCCGTGTACTCGATCGACGAGGCCCGCATGACGAACTGCCTCTCCTCCTCCGAGCTCGTTCTCAGCATGTCGAGGTGCCGGTGGTACTCGACCCGCGCGGTGTCGAAGTAGGGCATATAGCGGCCGTAGTAGACGATGCCCTGCGCGTCGGTGTCCGAGAAGCCGACCCGCGTGAACGCCGAGTATCGAAAGGGCGGCTTGCGGTCGGTGGGCTGGCCTGCGCCGAGCACTACGAGCGGATCAC
>JBKJWJ010000318.1:0-6709 GCA_046716905.1 Gaiellaceae bacterium | reverse complement strand
TGATGACCTTGGCGCCGTGGTTGACCGCGTAGACGATGGCGTCAGCCTCGTCCACGTCGGTGAAGGAGCCGTCGGCGCGGCCCGACTGGATCAACAGGAGCTGGGCGTCGCCCCCCGATCCCGCGATTCCCTCGTTGTTCGTGACCGAGCCGCCGGCGATCGAGGCGACGAAGGTTCCGTGGCCGTGGTAGTCGCGGATATCGGCGCTGCCGTTGAAGATGTTGTACGTCTCGGGCGCCTTGGCTGCCAGATCGGGGGCCGTCACGTCGGCGCCGGTGTCGACGATCGCGATCTTCACCCCGGCCGCCGCGCGGAGCACGGCCTCGGGCACGGCGCTCACCCGGGTGGCGGTGTACTGCCACTGGTACGGGACTCCGGCTGAGTACATCGCCGTGAGGCCGGGCTCGGACGCGGAGAAGCGAGGCTCGGGCGTCTCCACCGACGCGATCCCGGAAAGCCGCGAGACGCCGGCCGCAAATGTGCGGACATCGGTCGGCCGAACTTCCACGGAACGGACATCGGGAAGACGCCGAACGATGCGCGCCGGATACTGCTTCAGCGCCCGGTGAAGAGCTGTTCGCGTCTCGTAGGTGACGACAGCGGTGCCTGCCGAGGAGGCGGGATGGGCCGAGGCCGACAGGGCTGCGGGCACACCGAGTGCTGCGGCTCCGATGATCGGGAGGATTGCCGCAACGAGTCGTACCGCAGGGTGTGCACGCTTTGGGTTCATCTGGGACCGCTTGAAGCCGGGTGTGGCTCGCACAGTCGAAATCGGCCCTTTAGGAGCCCTGCGATACCCTCGTTCGAGCGATGGAGAGGGCTACCGAACCCGAACGGGGGATCTGCACCGCGCGGATCGAGCTAGGCGGAACCGGGAGGGCCAACGTTGCCACCGGGCTCCCTGTCCTCGACCACCTGCTGGGGCTGATCGCCGGGCACTCCGGCTTTGACATTCACCTCGAGGTCGCCCCCGGAGGCCCGGATGCGGTGGCCACCGCGGCAGGCCGCGCCCTCGGGGAGGCCTTGCGCGAGGTCATGGAGACCAACGGAGCCGCGGGATACGGCTACGCGATGGTTCCGGCGGACGAGGCACTCGCCAACGTCGTCCTGGAAGTCTCGGGCCGTCCGTTGCTCGTGTCGAACGTCGACCTCTCGGACGCCCACGTCGCAGGCCTCGACCGCGATCTGGTCTCGGGCTTCCTCCGCGAGCTGGCTGAGGCCGCGGGCCTCACTCTCCACGTGCGGCTCCTGCACGGCGAGGAAGCGCAGCACGTGCTCGAAGCGATCTTCAAGGCCCTCGGAGGAGCGCTCGCGAACGCCGCGGCGCCGTTGCGAAAGGAGTAGAGATGGGAGACAAGACCGTCATCCGCACGGAGGCTGCGCCGGCTCCGTTCCAGGGTGCGCCGTACTCACAGGCGATCAAGGCCGCCGGGTTCGTGTTCGTCGCCGGCCAGGTCGGGCTCAAGCCGGATCACGGCGAGCTCGTGGGTAACGGGATCGCCGAGCAGACCGAGCAGGTGTTCGACAACCTCCAGGCGATCCTCGAAGAGGCGGGCTCGGGCCTGGACCGTATCGTCAAGACGACCGTCTTCCTCGCAGATTTCGACGACTTCCAGGCCATGAACGAGGTCTACGGCCGCCGGATCGGCGAGAGGCCACCGGCCCGCGCGACCGTCGAGGTCTCGAAGCTTCCGTCAGGCGCCAAGGTCGAGATCGAGGCGATCGCGGTCGCCTGAGGAGGGGCGTACGCGACAATCCGGGGCATGAAGGCGCCGGAGGTCATCGCCACCCATGCGAACACGGATTTCGACGCGTTCGCTTCCATGCTCGCCGCGCGGCGGCTGTATCCGGACGCCGTCGTCGCCGTCCAGGGCACGCTGAACCGGAACGTGCGCGAGTTCTACCGCCTGCACGCGGACGAGCTCGAGGCCGTGGAAGCGTCCCGGATCGATCTCCAGTCGATCCGCCGGCTCGTGGTCGTGGAGACGACGTCGGCGTCTCGCCTCGGCGAGCTGGAGGCCGTGGCTCTCGACTCCGAGGTCGAGACCGCCGTCTTCGACCACCATCCCGGAGAGCTGCCCGGCTGGGTCAAGCCCGAGAACGCCGTCATCTCGCAGGACGGAGCGCTGACGACGACGCTCGTGGGCGTGCTCGCCGAGCGCGAGCTCGACGTGACCCCACTCGAGGCTACGGCCTTCGCGCTCGGCATCCACGAGGACACCGGCTCTCTCACGTATCCGACGGCGACCCAGCGAGACGCCGACGCCTTGGCGTGGTGCCTGCGGCACGGCGCACGGCAGGATCTCCTCGCGCGCTTCCTGCACTCGCCGCTGACCGAGGAGGAGCGTGAGTTGCTCGGCACGCTGACGGCGAATCTCCGAACCGAACGGGTCGCAGGCGTGGACATGCTCGTCTCGGCCGTCGCCTGGCCCGAGCACGTCGACGGGATCTCGAACCTCGCCCACAAGATCGTGGATCTGACCGATTGCCGGGCGCTCGTCCTACTCGTCGAGATGGACGAACGCGTCTTCGCGGTCACCCGGAGCCGCACTCCCGAGATCGATGCGTCGGCGATCGCGCGGTCACTGGGTGGCGGCGGGCATCGGGAGGCGGCGTCGGCGATCTTCCGCGGCTCGCTGGACGAAGCGCAGCAAGTGATGGAGGCGGGACTGGGCGACGCGGTGCGCGATCCCGTCCGGGCCGAGCAGGTCATGTCGAAGCCCGCCAGGTCGGTTCCGCCCGAGGAAACCGTCGCCAGCGCGATGGTCGTCTGCCAGCGCTACGCGCAGAGCGGGATCCTGGTCGTCGAGAACGGCCGGCTCGCCGGCGCCGTAGGCAGGGAGGATCTCGACAAGGCGATCGCCCACGGCCTCTCTCACGCGCCGGTCAAGGGGATCATGAGCTCGAGCGTCGTGTCGGTTTCGGCCGAGGCCGCGCTGGCGGAGGTCCAGGAAGCCCTTGCAGGCTCGCCGGACGGGCGGGTCGCCGTGATGGACGGCGAGGAGCTCGTGGGCGTGGTCTCGCGCAGTGACGTCCTCCGCGCGCTCGGGGAGCAGCCGGAGACCGAGCGGGAGCCAGACGGAACGCTGGCCGCGGAGCTCCGGGCTCTCGAGCACCTTCAGCCGGCGTTCGACGCGGTCTCTGCGATCAGCGAGCCCTACGAGGGCGTCTATCTCGTCGGCGGAACTGTCCGAGACATTCTCCTCGGCGAGCCGAGCTTCGACGTGGACATCGCCGTCGAAGGCGACGCGATCGAGCTCGCGCAGAGCGTCTCCGACACGCTGGACGGACGCGTTCGGGCGCATCAGAAGTTCGGGACCGCCGTCGTCCTCTACGGCGAGGACGAGCGGATCGACGTCGTGACGGCGCGAACCGAGTTCTACGACGCGCCGGCGGCGCTTCCGAGCGTGGAGCACGCGACGATCCGCGAGGACCTCTTCCGCCGCGACTTCACGATCAACGCAATGGCCGTGTCCCTCAAGGGCCAGGACTTCGGACGGCTCGTCGACCCCTTCAAGGGGCGCCGCGACCTCGAGGCAAAGACGATTCGCGTCCTCCACAACCTCTCGTTCATCGACGACCCGACCAGGATCTTCCGCGCCATCCGGTACGAGAGCCGGTACGGGTTCCGAATGGAGGACCACACTCAGCGGCTCGCCCGCGGGACGATCGAGATGGGGCTCGTCGGCGACCTTTCCTCGGCGCGCCTGCGAGACGAGCTGGTGGCGCTCCTGGAGGAAGGGGACGCCGGCGCCTCCATTCTCCGGCTCGCCGAGCTCGGCGCCGGCGTGGCGATCCACCCGCACCTCGCGGCGGACGAGGAGGCCGTGCGACTGCTCGGCCGCCTGAAGGAGCTGAACGAGCGCTACGGGACCGGTGCTCCCGCCTGGCGGCTCGCCCTCGCCGCGCTCGCCCGCAAGCTGCCTCCGGATGAGGTCTACGCCTGGCTCCGGCGGCTCAAGGTGCAGCGCCGCGACCTCGAGCAGATCGCCGCTGCGGTGACCGTCGGCCCGCGGCTCGTCGAGCGGTTGCGTGGAGACTCGGTGGAGCCTGCCGAGGTAGTTGCCGCCGCCGATCCCTATGCGCCCGACGCGCCGCTCTTCGCGCTCGCGCTCGAGGAGCTCCCCGCGCTCGACGAGTACTTCCTGCGGCTGCGGAACGTCCAGCTCGAGGTGAGCGGCGCCGACCTGGCGGAGCTCGGGCTCGGGGAGTCGCCGGAGGTGGGGGAGATCCTCGCCGAGCTGCGGCGCCGCAAGCTGAACGGCCAGCTCGACGGGCGCGAGTCCGAGCTCGCCACGGCCCGCGAGCTGATCGTCGAGGGGCACGAGTGATCCGGTGGGAGACGGAGTGGCCGTACGTCGTCGCCTTCTCGACCCGCGACGGAGGGGTCAGCGAAGGCCCATACGAATCGCTCAATCTCGGAATCCTCACGGCGGACGATCCCGCGCGCGTCGTGGAGAATCGGCGTGTGCTCGCTGACCGGGTCGGGATCGACCCCGAGCGGGCCAGGATGGCCTGGCAGCGGCACGGCGTCGACGTCCAGAAAGCGTCGCCCGAGGGCATCCTCGCGCCTGGAACCAAGCATGAGCCGTGCGACGGCTTCTGGAGCGACGAGCCCGGTCAGGGGATGATGCTCCTCTCCGCCGACTGCCTTCCGCTCGCGATCGGGCGGGCTGACGGCGACCGGCCGGCGCTCGCCGTGCTGCACGCCGGCTGGAGAGGATTGCTCGACGGGATCGTCGAGAGCGGCGCGAGAGCGCTCGGCGGCGGCCCTCTCACGGCGGCGATCGGGCCGGGCATAGGCCCCTGTTGCTACGAGGTCGGTCCCGACGTCGCCGATCCGTTCGAGGTGCGCTTCGGCGAGGTCGTCTCGGGCGGAAAGCTCGACCTCTGGCGCGCCGCCGAGCTTGCCCTCGAGGAGTCGGGAGTCGATGAGATCGAGCGGACTGACCTCTGCACGTTCTGCCACCCGCAGCTTTTCTTCTCGCACCGCCGGGATCGCGGCATCACGGGTCGCCAGGGGGTCATCGCTGCTCTCGCCTGAGTCGATCCGGGAGCGCCTCGAGGAGATCCGGGCGGAGGTCGGCCCGAACGTGACCGTCGTCGCGGCGACGAAGTACGTCTCCGTGGACGAGATGTCCGCCCTCGTCGCAGCCGGAATCGACGTCGTCGGGGAGAACCGGGCGCAGGATCTCGAGGAGAAACACGCGCTCCATTCGGGCGACTTCAAGTGGCACTTCATCGGGCATCTCCAGAGCCGCAAGGTGAAGACCCTGAACGGCATCTGCGAGCTCGTGCACTCGCTCGACTCCGACTCGGCCGCGGCCCGCCTGGAGGTTCCGGCGCTCGTGCAGGTCAACCTGGCGGGTGAGGAGAGCAAGTCCGGAGTAGCGCCGGAAGAACTCGAAGCCTTCCTCGAACGGTGCCCGGCCGAGGTGCGAGGCCTCTCCGCGATGCCGCCGTTCGCTGACGATCCTGAAGCTTCCCGACCCTACTTCCGGCGGCTCCGCGAGCTGGCCGAGCGCTTCGGACTCTCGGAGCTCTCGATGGGCACGAGCCAGGATTACCGCGTCGGCGTCGAAGAAGGTGCGACATTCGTCCGTGTCGGGGCGACCCTTTACGGCCGAGAGCCTCGCTAACATCCCTGCTCCTCATGGCATTTGCCGACGTCTGGAACCGGACCCTCGTCTACTTCGGCATCGCCGAAGAGGACGAGGACGAGTGGGACGAGGACGGTTACGTCACGAACGAGGAGCTCGAACGGACGTACTCCAAGCGCCCGAACGTACGCCGCCTGGCACCGAGGCGGCGGGGGAGAGCTGACTTCGACGACTGGACGGATCCCGACGAGGCAGCCGGAGCGACGGCACGCACGGCGGCGATCCGGCCCTCGCGCAACCGCAGGCCCGAGCTCGCGCCGGTTCCGGCCGCCCCGAACCCGTCGGTCAAGGTGCATCTCGTCGTCCCTCGAAGCTTCAACGACGCCCAGACGATCGCCGACCGCTTCAAGATCTACACCCCGGTGATCCTGAACCTCCAGGGCGTGGATTCCGACCTTTCCAAACGCCTGATCGACTTCGCGAGCGGGCTGACGTACGCCCTCGACGGAGGCATGCAGCGGATCGCCGACAAGGTCTTCCTCCTCACGCCGGCAAACGTCGAGGTCTCCGCCGAGCAGCGTGCTCAGCTACTCGAGCGCGGCGGCTTCTTCAACCAGGCCTGAGCGGGCCTGCGACCTGCCGAAAGCCGGGCGCCGCTTCGCGACGCGCGGCGCGGTCGTCTGCCCGCCTCCGTCCGGCGATTGCACGGAATCTGGTGAGCGGAGCGGGCAAAGCCCGCTCCGCGGCGTACGCCTCGCAGGGGAACTGGTCGCCAGGCCGAAAATCCCAGCATGGGTGTGCTCGGCGCCGCCGCAATTCTGCTCGCAGACTGGGTCTCGTCTGCACAGAACTTCGTGCAGGTGTTCACGCTCGTCTACTTCCTCCTGATCTTCGGGTACATCCTGATGTCCTGGATCAAGATGCCGTACTCGATCTGGACGAACCGGATCCAGCGCTTCCTGTACGACGTCGTAGAGCCGTATCTGCGCATCTTCCGGCGTTTCATTCCGCCGCTCGGACCGCTGGACATCTCGCCGATCGTGGCGATCTTCGCGCTCTGGATCGTGAGCGGCATCGTGATCCGCATCCTGGGCGAACTCGGCTGAGAG